>JAKONL010000369.1 GCA_022701965.1 Burkholderiaceae bacterium
TTGATCATCTCGATGTTCAGACGCCGCATCGTGCCGTGGCCACCACTGCCCAGCAGCACCAGCTTGCGGACTTGGCCACGAATGACGGCGAACTTGGCGGCGACGAGGCCACCGAAGGAAAAGCCTCCGAGGTCGATGATCGCTTCCCGGCCGATGAGTTGATCCAGCGTGCCGGAAAGCGCTTCGATGAGCGGATGGACTGCGGTTTCGCCTGTCGTGGGTGCTCGCGGTACGTCGGAGTCGGAGTAACCCGGCAGGTCCGGCAGCAGCAGCGTGTGTCGCGCGGACAAGGCCTCGATGTTGCGCAGCCAATGCATCCAGCTCCCGTGACCACCGTGCAGCAGCACGAGCGGCGGCCGTTCCGGGTGGTCGCCGAACTGGCGCCAGACGACACGTGTGCCGTCGTCGTGAATGAGATCGCGACGCGTCGAGAGTGCCTCGATGCGTGCAATCTCGGGATGAATCGATGTGTCGAGAAGGGCGACGTTCGGTGCGTCGCCGGGCATGTCGAGATTCGTTGGAGATGTCATAGCGCCGAATTTTCGACGCATTCGCGACGTCCCGGCCTCGGCATGAAAAAGCAGCGCACCGCCTGCTGTGCCCCCCGCCTGGCTGAGCCGACGCGAATCAGACCAGGGCGTCTCCAAAGCGAAAGCTCGACACCGCGATGCCGCCCATGAACGCGTCCTCGTGATAGATCCGCACGCCGGCCTCGTCTTCCGCCGCGCCGGCCGCGACCATCAGCGGGATCAGATGTTCCTCGCGCGGATGAGCCAGGCGCGCCGCGGGTGCTTCGGTCCAGTCGACGAGAAATCGAGCGCGACGTTCCGAACCGGAACCCACGACGGCGGCATCGAGCCAGTCGTCGAACGCCTTCGAAGGTTCGCGAGCCTGGGGGCCGAAGGCACGCAGGTTGTGGTAGCTCAAGCCGCTGCCGACGATGAGCACATCCTCGTCACGCAGCGGCGCCAGCGCACGTCCCAATGCCAGATGCTCTGCGGGATCGAGCCCGCGGCGCAGCGACAGCTGGATCACCGGAACGTCGGCGTCCGGATAGATGCCGGCCATCGGCGAGAACATGCCATGGTCGTAGCCTCGTTCGGCGTCGACGCCGGCGGGCAGGCCTGCAGCCTCGATCAGCGTCTTCACGCGGGCGGCCAATACTGGCGAACCCGGTGCGTCGTAGCGGATCTGGTAGGTGTGAGCGGGAAAGCCGCCGTAGTCGTAGATCATCGCGGGCCGCGCCGCGGCCTGGACGGTGAACGCGTCGGTTTCCCAGTGTGCCGAGATCATGAGCACGGCGCGTGGCTTCCGGCCGATCTGGTGCGGAATGTCGGCGAGCGACCGGGCCAGTTCGTCGTAGGCGCCACCCATCGCCTCGCGCATCCACGGCCAGGGTCCGCCGCCGTGCGAGATGAAATAGGTCGGCAGCCTGGCAAGCACCGGCGACGCAGACGTCGTCGCCGAAGCCGAATCGACTCGGGGCGGGCCAGCTGCGATGAGAACGTCGGTCATGCGGATCTCAGTAACGCGTCTGCTTCGGCGCGATCTTCGCCTCGACTTCGGGATCGAAGAGATCGAATTCGATGAGGTTCGAGTCGAGCGTGGTCTCTCGCGTCAGGTCCGAGATGGTGTCGCCCGAGGAGTCATCGGCAGGCGCCTTGGCGTCGGGCAACAGCGGCGCGTCGGGAAACAGCGGCACGCGGGCGGTCGGTCCTTCGAGGTCGCCCGGGCGCGTCTCCTCGCCCTTGTCGCCGTCCGCATCGTCTTCGGGGGTGCCGTAGATCAAAGGCGCCGCCATCAGCGGCGCGGGTGCGGTCGCCACTTCGGTCGCCACTGCGGCCGCCAGCGCCGCCGGCACGGTCGGCGTCGCGGGCGAGGTCGGCATCTCGTAGGGCATGAAGGCCGCAGGTCGCGTCGAGGCGGAGTTGCCGGCCAGCGGCGAAGGCGCCGTCGTCGGGCCGTGTGCCGCGGTGTCGAGGTACGAGATCGGCGTCACCGGCGCGGGCGGAGCGCTGTCGGGGTCGATGACTTCCTTGGCGACCGCGTACAGCAGCAGCAATTCCTGGTAGGCCGCCAGGTCGAAGGCCTCGTTGCCGTCGGTACCCGGCCGACGGAAGACCAGCTCCTCGATCACGGCCAGCGTCTCGGATGCGGGCCATTGCTCGGTGATGCGGGCCAGCGTGCTGCGATAGTGCTCCAGCCCGTTGCCGCCGTCGTTGAAGCTGTCGAACGACGGCAGCGTCGCATTGAACACGCGCTCGAACTCCTGTCCCACCCGCCCGTAGGCTTCGCGATTGCCCAGCGAATGATGGATGCGAAGCAGGTCGAGATAGGCCAGTGCGCTGGTCTGCGGGTTTTCCGCGATGTGCTCGCTGAGCACGGCGATGGCCTGGGTATGCTGGCCGAGGGACAGGAAGAAGTCGGACTGCTGCTGGACGTCGAACAGCTCTTCGGTGTTCACGCTGCGGGCCGGTGCGAGATCGGCGTCGTCGTCGTGCGCACGCTGCCCGGTCGGGATGGCGACGGTGGTCTCCTCGACTTCGGCATCGTTGCGGACACCCAGCGCGGCCAGCCCCGCGACGGGCACGAGCGGCGCCGGGCGCGAGCGGGCACCAGTAGCAGCGGACGGGGCTCCACCGCTCGCGGGTGACTGCGGATCGTCCTCGCTGGCGACGGAGTCGTTCCACCAGGCCGAGGCGGCACGCCGGCGCGATCCGCGCAGCAGATAGGCGATCGCGAGCAGCGCCAGCAGAAGCAGTCCGATCAGAGCGTAGATGACCGGGTTCATGTAGCGGCTCTCGCGCGATGCGACGAGTTCGGCACGCACGTCGCTCAGGGTGCGCTGGTTCTCGGCCGTCTGCGCGCGCAGCGCATTCAACGTGGCCTCCATGACCTGTAGACGCAAGGCGCGCTCGGCCTCTTCCGGCGTCGGCGACGCCACAGCCGGTGCCGGCGAGGACGCGGCCGGCGCGACGATCGCAGCGCCTTCCGGCACCGCGGCCGAGGCTGCGGTGGCAGGCGGGACGGCCGCGGCAGGCGCAGCAGCAGCAGCAGACGCAACGGACGACGGAGCCGGAGCCTGAGATGGCGCACCCTGCACAGGCGCCGCTGCGACCACGGGCGGAACGGCCGGCGTCGGGACCGTGGCGGGCCGCACCGCATTGGATGCCGCGGACGCCGCGAGCGCAGGCGAGCCGGCGGTCGCCGGAACCGCCGAATCGAGCTGCAGACGCGACCGGCCCGCGGTCGACGCATTGGGGGTCGACGTCGCCGGCGTGGCGGATGCCGCGACGCGCGGTGGCGTACGTGGTGCGGCCGTGGGTACCGTCGCGGCAGCACCTGCGGCGACGCTCGCACGCGAGGGCGCGGACGGACGCGAGGCTGTTTCGCGGGGAACGTCCTGCGCACCGGCCGGCGCCGGCGGGGCCGACGCGGCGCGCTGGGCGTTGGCGAGCACGGCTTCGGCGTTGGCACGACGGCGCGCGCGATCCGCATCGTCGGACGACACGGCAGGAAAGGTCGACGGGCTTGCCGAGGACGCGCCGGCGTTGCCGTCGGCTGCGACCGCACCGCCACGGCGGCCGGTTCCGCTGCCGGAAGACGCACGGTTCGCAGAGACCGCTGGCGCCGTTGCGACGGGCAACGCCGGTTCGGCCGGCATGTCCGACAGCAGCACGTACTGTCGCGACGACTTCATCGCACAGCCCGCCTGCAGATTGACGGTGACCACCGGCTCGTCGATCACCGTGCTCGAGCGCACGCGAAGACGCGAACCACCCGATCGCGCGTCCGATTCGACGGTCACTGCGACGCGGCCCGGATCGATCCGGGACGCGCCCTGGGTGATTTCGACGGTGGCACAAAAACCGTCGCCCGTCTCGCCTTCTCCAAGGGAAACCGGAATCGACAGGTTCAGCGGACGCCCGATCAACGCAGCACCCTGGACCTGGCCCAGGGTCAAGGCTGCGGAGTCCAGCGCAAAGCCGAGTAAAAACAGGGAAGCCGCTACGCGATTGAACTGCAAAATGATTGTGTAGTAATCAAAAGTAAACAGATTTTGACATGGCCGATTCCGACCCAGGTCAAACAACGAACGGACAGACAAACATGATTGTGAATTATTCCAAGGTGGGTGTGATCGGCGCCGGCGCCATGGGCCGAGGGATCGCGCAGATCGCGGCGCAGGCGGGCAGCGACGTCCTGCTGCTCGACAACATGGAAGGCGCCGCGCAACGCGGACGCGACGCCATTGTTGACCAGTGGCGCAAATTGCACGAGAAAAACAAGTTCGACGCCGCGCGGCTCGAGGCGCTCACGGCCCGCGTGCATGCGGCCGGCGCGATCGGCGACCTCGCGGACTGCGACCTGGTGATCGAGGCGGTGATCGAGGACCTCGGCATCAAGCGAAGGCTGTTCGCCGAACTCGAAGGCGTGGTGACGCCGGAAGCGACGCTGGCGACGAACACGTCGTCGCTGTCGGTGACCGCCATCGCCGCCGGCATGAAGCACCCCGGGCGCATCGCCGGATTCCATTTCTTCAACCCCGTCCCGTTGATGAAGGTGGTCGAGGTGATCGCCGGCTACCGCACGGACGCGGCGGTCTGCGAACGCCTGGCGAGCTACGCGACCCAGATGGGCCACAGCGCGGTGCAGGCGCAGGACACGCCCGGCTTCATCGTGAACCACGCCGGCCGCGGCTTCGGGACCGAGGCGCTGCGCATCGTCGGCGAGGGCGTGACGGACTTCGCCACCATCGACCGCATCCTCAAGGACCAGGCGGGCTTCCGCCTGGGCCCGTTCGAGCTCATGGACCTCACGGCGCTGGACGTCTCGCATCCGGTGATGGAGTCGATCTACCGCCAGTACTACGACGAGCCGCGCTTCCGGCCCAGCGTGATCACCGCGCAGCGCCTGGCGGCCGGCGCGCTCGGCCGCAAGACGGGCGAAGGCTTCTACCGCTATGTCGACGGTGCCGTACAGCAGCAGCCCGAGGCGCCGGCACCGGTCATCGGCAACCCGGTGGCCGTCTGGGTCTCGCCGCGCGCGGCGCGGCGCCCCGACCTGCTCAAGCTCGTGCACGCCCTCGGCGGACAGCTCGAGACCGGCGCCACGCCCTCGCCTTCGGCACTGATCCTGGTCGCGCCGCTCGGCTTCGACGTGACGACGGTGGCCGCGGTCGAACGGCTCGACGCCACGCGCACCGTCGGCATCGACCTGATGATCGACGACGCGGCCACCAGGCGGCGCGTGATCGCCACCAACCCGGCCACGCGGCGCGACATGCGCGACGCGGCGCACGCGCTGTTCGCGCGCGACGGCAAGCCGGTCAGCGTGATCCGCGACAGCGGCGGCTTCGTGACGCAGCGCGTGGTGGGCACCATCGTCAACATCGCGGCCGACATGTGCCAGCAGGGCGTCTGCTCTCCGGCCGACCTCGAGACCGCGGTGCGCCTGGGCCTGGGCTATCCCCAGGGTCCGCTGGCGATGGGCGACCTGTACGGCCCGACCAACATGCTCGAAGTGCTGTTCAACCTGCAGACGGTCTACGGCGACCCGCGCTATCGCCCGAGCCCCTGGCTGCGCCGCCGCGGCGCGCTCGGCCTGAGCCTGAAGCACGAAGAGGAAGCGAGCGCGCCATGACCGCCGAACTCAGGAGCACCACCGAGGGCAGCACGATGGTGCTGACGCTGAGCAATCCGAGCCAGCGCAACGCGCTCGGCCCCGAGATCTACGCGGCCGGCGTCGAGGCGCTCAACGGCGCGGAGAACAGCACCGAAATCCGCAGCGTCGTGATCGTCGGCGAGGGACCGTGGTTCTGCGCCGGCGGTTCGCTGTCGCGGCTTCAGTCCAACCGGCAGCAGCCGCCGTCGGTGCAGGCCGAGAGCATCGACGCGCTGCACAACTGGATCGACTCGATCCGCACCTTCCCGAAACCGGTCATCGCCGCCGTCGAGGGTGCGGCCGCCGGCGCCGGTTTCTCGCTGGCGCTGGCCTGCGACCTCATCGTCGCCGCACGCGACGCGGTGTTCGCGGCGTCGTACAGCCGGGTCGGACTGTCGCCCGACGGCGGCCTGAGCTGGCATCTCGCCCGTTCGCTGCCGCGCCAGATCGCCAGTGAATGGCTGATGGGCGGCGAGCGCATCTCCGCGACGCGGCTGCACGCGCTCGGCCTGGTCAACGAACTCGCGGACAGCGGCCAGGCGCTGTCGGGCGCGCTGGCGCTGGCCGCGCGGCTCGAGGGCAGCGCGCCGAACGCGCTCGCGAGCATCAAGGAACTGCTCGCCGATGCCGGCGGCGATCCGCTGGCGACGCACCTCGCCCACGAGCGCGACCAGTTCGTGCGCAATCTGCATCACCCCAACGCCGGCATCGGCATCGCCGCCTTCCTTGCCAAGGAAAAGCCTCGTTATTCCTGAATGTCGCCCACAGGACAGCCGCATGGATGAGCCCATTCTTACCATCGACGAACGTGAGGCCATCAACGGTGGCCGCTGG
>JAKONL010000371.1 GCA_022701965.1 Burkholderiaceae bacterium
CCTTGGACCACTGGATCTCGTCGGCGCGGCGGAACGTGTTGTTGATGCGCTCGACCACCGTGGGCACCGAGTCGACCGGATAGAGCGACTGGTCGGGGTACATCGACGCGTAGCTGTTGTTGTCGGCAGCGACCTGCCAGCCCGACAGGTAGATGGCCTTGATGCCGGCCTTGACCTGTTGCATGGCCTGGCCGCCGGTCAGGGCGCCGAGGCAGTTGACATAAGGCTCGTCGTGCACGAGGTCCCAGAGCTTCTCGGCGCCGCGGCGGGCCAGCGTGTGCTCGATGGGGAAGGAGCCGCGCAAGCGGACCACTTCGGCGGCGCTGTAGCCGCGCTTGATGCCCTTCCAGCGCGGATTCGTGGCCCAGTCTTTTTCGAGGGCGGCGATCTGTTGTTCGCGGCTGAGCTGTTCGGTGAGGGTCTGGGGCATGTTGATTACTCCTGTAGGTGAATCGATGAATGAAGAGCTGATGCTGTCTGGGCACTACTTTAAGGTGCATGACAAGTCTTATGTCTTATATAAGACTTATATTTTTATATTCAAATTCAACGACTTAGAACACTATTTTCTCCATACGAAAACAATTTTCTCCTGTCAGTAATTTTCTTCCTGAAGAATCTGCGTTCCTTCTCACATTGCGGAAAGTATTTCTTCAAGCGAAACGTATCGGAGCATCATCCGGCGTCGCCAGATCGCCCGCATGCCACAGTCCAAACGCCATCCAACCACTCCGCCGCGCCTCGCCGCCTACGCATGTCTGGCCCTCAGCATGTCGATGGTCGGCGGCTACGTCGCCTTGTCGAAGCCTCTCGTCGCCGCATTTCCCGTCCTGCTCCTGGCGTGGTTGCGCTTCGGGATCGCCGCACTGGCGATGCCCCACTGGCTGCGCCGGCCTGAAGACGAACCGCCGATGACCGGCCAGACCCGCAGGCTGGTCTTCCTCGAGTCGTTCCTCGGCAACTTCATGTTCTCGATCTGCATGCTGTTCGGCGTCAGCATGACGACCGCGGTGTCCGCCGGCGTGATCCTGGCTTCGATACCGGCGGCGGTGGCGGTCGGCAGTCGCCTGTTCCTCGGCGAGCGGATCACGCGACGTGTCGGTGTCGCCATCGGCTGTGCGGCCTTGGGCATCGGTCTGCTGGCGTCCGGTGCCGAGGTTTCGCACGCGCCTTCGCCTGCCGGCGGCGGTGCCGGGTCCGCAGCACCGACATCGCCATGGCTGGGCAATGCGCTGGTCTTCTGCGCGGTGCTCTGCGAAGCCGCCTACGCGATCATCGGGAAGTCACTCACCGGACGGCTCGGTCCGAAGCGGATCGCGGCGCTGATCAACCTCTGGGGTTTCGCACTGACCACGCCTGCCGGCCTGTGGCTTGCATGGACGTTCGACTTCGGCGCAGTGCGCACGGGGACATGGCTGCTGCTCGTGGTCTATGCACTCGCCGCGAGCATCTGGACCGTCTGGCTCTGGATGACCGGACTTCGCAACGTGCCTGCTTCGCAGGCCGGCGTCTTCGCCGTGATGCTGCCGGTGAGTGCGGCACTCGTAGGCGTTGCGGTGCTCGGCGAATCGCTGTCCAAAGGCCAGTTGCTCGCCTTCGCCGTGGCCCTGTCCGGCGTGCTCCTGGCGACATGGCCGGAGCGTCGCGCGACCGTCCCCGTACAGCGATGACGCGACGTTGTCTGCAGGCCGTTTCGGAGGCTGGCCGCCATGCTTGAACTCCCTCTGGAAAAAACAACGAACGCCAATGAAAAAGTCCCGTTTTTCCTTGGAAACGCGATTCTTCTCAATTAGCATGCGCAGAGCCAGTGGATACGTGTCTTTTCATTGGTGAAACGTTCAAATCCAAAAAAAGGAAACCAACCATGGCAACTGCAAAAAAGGCTCCGGCCAAGAAGACTCCGGCGACCAAGCCGGCGGCACCGGCCAAGAAGGCCGCCGCGCCGGCGAAGAAGGCCGCGGCACCTGCCAAGAAGGCTGCTGCTCCCGCGAAGACGGCCGCCGCACCGGCCAAGAAGGCTCCGGCGAAGAAGGCAGCACCAGCCAAGAAGCGCACCCCCAATGCCGCCTTCATGAAGGCGCTGACCCCCAGCACCGAACTCGCCGCCGTCGTCGGTTCCACGCCACTGCCGCGCACCGCCGTCGTCAGCAAACTGTGGGACTACATCAAGAAGAACAATCTTCAGGACAAGGCCAACAAACGCAACATCAATGCAGACGACAAGCTGAAGGCCATCTTCGGCAAGCCGCAGGTGTCGATGTTCGAACTCGCCGCCCTGATCGGCAAGCACGTCAAGTAAGAGGCTGCTTCCGTTTTCCCGAAAGCCGGCTCGCGCCGGCTTTTTCGTTTGCATCAAGGTCGTTTCGGGCACCGGCGACGCGAGTCGCGCCTCGTCCCTAGAATTTCGGCTCGCCACGCACGTCAACGAACCCACCATGAGCCAGATCGACGACCTTCCCCTTTCCTCGCTCCCGCGCGCGCTCGCCGCGGCCACGTCCGGCGCTTCGCGCGTCGCCTTCGTCGAAGCTCAGTGGCATGCCGACATCGTCCATCAGGCGCGCGATGCCTTCCTGCAGGAGATGGAGCGCCAGGGCTTCGCACGCGACCGCATCGATGTCGTCGACGTGCCCGGCGCGTTCGAGATTCCGCTGCAGGCAAAGCGACTCGCCCTGTCCGGACGCTACGCGGCGATCGTCGGTTGCGCGCTCGTGGTCGACGGCGGCATCTACCGGCACGAGTTCGTCGCCAGCACGGTCGTCAACGCGCTCATGTCGCTCCAGCTGGAGACGGACGTGCCGGTGCTGTCGGCCGTGCTGACGCCGCACCACTTCCACGAGCACGTCGAGCATCGCAAGTACTTCCACGCGCATTTCGCGATCAAGGGCACCGAGGCGGCCGATGCGTGCATCCGCACGATCGAGGCGCTGCGCCAGACCGCGGCCCTCGTGGGCGGCTGAGTCCGGACGGAGGCGTCAGGCCGCAGCCGGCACCAGCGCCTCGCGCCGCACGCGGCGAACGTTGAACGCGCTCGCGATCAGCACGCCCTGCACCACCGCCAGGCCGAGGATCACGCTGCGGAACTGGCCGTGGTCCATCAGCGCGCCGAAGATCAGCGGCGCCGTCGCCTGCCCGATGTCGAGGCCCGCGTACACCACGCCGTAGACGCGCCCCGTCGCGTTCGCCGGCGTCGAACGCTTGACCAGCAGATCGCGCGAGGGACCCGCCACGCCGGAGACGAAACCCATCGCACCGAAGATCACCGGAACCAGCACCGGCGGGAGCTCGGCGAAGGCGAGGCCCAGCGCGAGCATCGCCGCCAGTCCGAAGCCGGCGCCGACGATGCGCTCGCAGCGCGACGGATCGGCCGCCAGGAAACCGCCGACCGCCATGCCACCCGCGCTGGCCACCATGTAGATCGCCAGGCAGATGCCGACCAGCGTCGCCGGCACGGCATGCAGCTGTCCGGCCGCGACCGGCGCGAAGGTCTGCACCACGCTCAGCACCATGGCGTAGAAGAAGAAGAAGCCGAAGCACATCCAGACCGACGGGATGCGGAGGAAATCGAACTGACCGCCGCCGGGCGCGGCCGACGCGCCGCCCCCCTGCCCCGTGGCCGACTGCACGGTCGCCACGTCGAGCGCCAGCACCTGGCGATAGAGCCAGAGCACCAGCAGCACCGCCAGTGCCAGCACGCCCGCCGAAGCCAGCGCCACGCGCCACGAGAAGGCGATCGCGATCGGCACGACAAACGCCGGCGCCAGCGCCCAACCCAGGCTGCCGGTGATGCCGTGCACGCTGTAGGCATGGCCCAGTCGCGTCGGCGCGACCTTGCGGTTGAAGAGCGTGTAGTCGACCGGGTGGAACACGCCGTTGCCGACGCCCGCGACCATCGCGCTGCCCAGCAGCATCCAGTAGTTCTGCGCCAGCGCATAGCCGAAGGCGGCCACGCCGAGCAAGCCGAGTCCCACGAACAGGACCGGCCGCGGCCCGAGCTTGTCGACGATGAAGCCCGATGCCGCCTGGACCATGCACGAGACGACGAAGAACGCGGTGAGCACCGCGCCCAGTTCGACGAAGCCGACGTTGAACTCGTCCTTCAGCCAAGGAAAAAGCGGTGCGAGCACCAGTTGGCTGAAGTGGCTGATCGCGTGTGCCAGGCCGACCAGGCCGATGAGCTGGGTATCGGCCTTGAGCCCGGGCGCCGGGACGGGGCGGACCTTGCCGGAAGAACGCTGCATGCGGAGGGACATGGGGAGCTCGCTGGAACGGATGTGTCGAAGGGTTTCGATGCTATGCATCCTCGGCGCGTCAGAATGGCGATAGATAGACAACATTTGTCGAAACCATGACAACCGTCGATTACCTCCTGCGCGTCGGGCCGCTGACGCCGCACCTGTTCGCGCCCGACGCGGTCCGGCCACTGCGCGCCAAGGCCCATTTCCTCAAGGCCGACACGCTCGTCGAACTGCACGTCCATCCGTGGCCGCAGCTCACCTTCTCCACGAAGGGCGTGATCCGATTGAGCACCGAGGACGGCACCTACATCGTGCCGCCGTCGCGCGCCCTGTGGGTGCCGGCGGACGTGCCGCACAGCATCACGCTGATCGAGGACGCCGAGCTGCGGACCGTCTACCTGCACGCCTGGCTGGCGCCGACCTGGGAACGCTGCCAGGTGCTGGAGATCAGCCCCCTGCTGCTGGCCCTGATGCTGTCGCTCGACACCACGCCCGATGGCGCCTTCGTGCCGCTCGGGGCGAGTACTGCCCAAGCCGAGCACCGGCTGCAGCCGCCGCAGCGCGAACGGCTCATCGCGCCGCTGCTGATCGACGAGATCGAGCGCGCGACGCAGATCCGCATCGACGTGCCGCTGCCGCGCGACAAGCGGCTGCGGCAACTGTGCGAGACGCTGCTGCACGACCCGGCCGACCGCACCACGCTGGCCGAACGCGCGGCAGCCATCGGCGCCAGCGAGCGCACCGTCGCGCGGCTGTTCCGCGACCAGCTCGGCATGAGCTGGCAGCAGTGGCGCCAGCAGGCCGTGCTGGCCCATGCGCTGCCGCTCCTGGCACGCGGCATGGCGGTCAGCCGCGTGGCACAGGCCAGCGGCTATGCGACCGACAGCGCCTTCTGCGCCATGTTCAAGACCGCGACCGGGCAGTCGCCGACCTCGTTCCAGCATCGGAGAACCCGATGACCCGCCTCGTCCGCTGGCTCCCCTTCCTGGACTGGCCGCGTCCCGACCGGGCCCTGCTGCTGAACGAAGCCTCCGCCGGCATCACCGTCGCGCTGATGGTGATCCCGCAAGGCGTCGCCTACGCGGCGCTGGCCGGCATGCCGCTCATCACCGGCGTCTACGCGGCCCTGTTCCCGGCGCTGATCGCGGTGCTGTTCAGCTCGTCGGCGCGGCTGTCGGTCGGTCCGACGGCGCTCACCAGCCTCCTGGTGGGCGCCTCGCTCGCACCGCTGGCGATTCCCGGCAGCCGCGAATGGGTGGCGCTCGCGGTCTGGCTCACGCTGCTGTCGGGCGCGATGCAGCTGGTGCTGGGCATCGGACGCTTCGGCTGGCTGCTGCGCCTGGTCAACTCGCCGGTGCTGACGGGCTTCACGCAGGGCGCGGCCGTGCTGATCACGCTGTCGCAGCTGCCGGCGCTGCTCGGTTTCACCGGACGCACCTACGCGCAGCTGCTCAACGGCCCGCCGCCCGACTTGGTCGCCATCGCGTTCGGACTCGGCGGCATCGCCACGCTGTGGCTGGGCAAGCGCTTCGTGCCGCGCCTGCCCACGACGATGGTGCTGGTCGCGGCGAGCGCGGCGCTGAGCGCGGCCATCGGCTACGCGCTGCGCGGTGGAGCGGTGATCGGCGCGCTGCCCTCCGGTCTGCCGTCGTTCTACTGGCCCGGCGCGATCGCGCCTTCCGAACTCGGCACGCTGCTGCTGCCGGCGCTTCTCATCACGCTGGTGAGCTTCCTGGAGACGGCATCGAGCGCGAAGGTCGACAACGCGCGCGCCGGCAGGCTCTGGAACGAGAACCAGGACCTGATCGGACAAGGGCTCGGCAAGCTCGCGGCGGGGCTGACCGGCTCGTTCCCGACCAGCTCGTCGTTCTCGCGCTCGGCCATCACGCTGTACGCGGGCGCGAAGACGCAGTGGGCGACCCTGTTCAGCGTCGCCGTCGTCGCGGGTGCGCTGCTCTGGGCGATGCCGCTGCTGTTCCACGTGCCGCAGGCCGTGCTGGCCTCGGTCGTGGTGACGGCCACGCTCGGGCTGATGAAGCCGTCGGCCTTCGTCGCGCTCTGGCGCGTCTCGCGCATCGAGGCGGCCATCGCCGCGACCACGTTCGCGCTGACGATCGCCACGGCGCCGGCGATCTACTGGGGCGTGCTCGGCGGGCTGCTGGCGGCGCTGGCGCACTACATGTACCGCCACCTGCATCCGCGCATCATCGAGGTCGGCCTGCACGGCGACGGCAGCCTGCGCGACCGGCATCTCTGGCATCTGCCGCCGCTCGCACCGAACCTGTACGCGCTGCGGATGGACGCGGAACTCGACTTCGCCTCCGCCAGCACGCTGGAGCGTGCGATCACCGCCGCCCTCGCCGAACGACCGGGCCTGAGCGACGTCGTTCTCTTCGCTCATCCGATCAACCGCGTGGACATCACCGGCGCGGAGGCTTTCGGCAACATCCGCCGGCTGCTCGCATCGCACGACGTGCGCCTGCACGTCGCCGGGCTGAAGCTGCCGGCACAGCAGGTGCTCGATCGTGCGGGGCTGCTGGCGCCGAGCCCACTGCTGTTCGCCTACCGGACCGATGCGGAAGCGCTGACGGCCATCGGTCCGGATGCGTTGCCGGTCAGTCCCGGACCCGCCCGCGCAGGCTCTTGACCTCCGAACGCTGGCTCTTGCCTTCGAGCCGGCGCTGCTTCGAGCCGTAGGTGGGTCGGGTCGCGCGGCGGATGCGCGGCGGCATGGCGACGCTGTCGACGACGGCCTGCAGCCGCGCCAGCGCATCGCTTCGATTCATCTCCTGCGTGCGATGCTGCTGGGCCTTGAGCACCAGCACGCCTTCCTGCGTGATGCGGCTGTCGCGCAGCGCGAGCAGCCGTTCCTTGACGTCGGGCGGCAGCGAGCTCGCGAGGATGTCGTAGCGAAGGTGGACGGCGCTCGAGACCTTGTTGACGTTCTGGCCGCCCGCGCCCTGCGCACGGATCGCGCTGAGTTCGACTTCGTCGGGATCGATCAGCAGGGCCGGGCGAACCCGCGGGACGAGGGACATGGCTCCCCGCGAACGATCAGTCGCGCGACACGGGACGCGCGCGTACGTCCGTCACGTCGTCGGCCGATGAAGCCAGCGTGATCGGACTGCGTACCGACTCGCCGCGCGCGCGGGCATTGGTCACGTCGGCCGCGGTCGGCTCCGGCGCGCGTCCGGCTGCCGTGAAACGGTCGAACCCGCTGCGCGGATTGAAGCGCATGACCCATGGCGTGACCGGCTTTCCGGTGAGTCGCGCCCAGCCGGCACGCAGCATCCAAAGCGCTGCAAGCATGAACACTGCGCACAGCAGGGTCGCCGCGACCACCAGGCCGAGAAGGAAAAGGACGATTCGGAGGATGAAATTGAACATGTGTGTTTAGGCAGACCGTGCGGACAAACGTTCCCGCTGGCATCTTGGCATCAGGATAGCAACCCGCATCCGCACGCCGGGATGCCGGCACCCGCGCCTGCTAACGTACCGGCCCATGCGCTGCCGTCATCCTGCACCAGACTCGATCTCCCTCCTGGCATTGACCCTCGCTTCTCTCGTGGCTTGCGCCCCGGTCACCGCACAGGATCGTCCGGAGACACCGACGCCGTACAAGCTCACCGCAGGCTCCTACGGCGTCGCCGGCGGGTCGCTGCCGGCGGGCCCGGGGCTCGACGTCAACCTGCGCTACACCTACGGCAGCGGCAATGTCTGGCTCGGCTGGTTCCGCTCCCCGGCGCTGGACTTCTCGCAGCTGCGCGGTGGCTGGGACCATGTCTTGACCATGGGGCCGGTGCGTCTGCTGCCGTCCCTTCAATCGGCATCGGGCGGCTTCGTCGGTGGCAGTCTCGCTCTCGAGACCGGCGAGCGCTGGTTCGCAGGCAGCGGGCTGGGCCGCACCAATCTTCGCAATTACGCGAACCTGAACTTCGATCCGAACGACTCCTACACCGTCTACGGCGGATTCCACTGGGATCCGGCGAATACGTTCACGGCGCAACTCGTGCGCGACAACCGCGCCCATCCCGACCAGCAGCACATCCACCTGCTGTGGAGCACGGCGCTCGCGGACAGACGCCGCCTGACGGTCGACCTGCTTGACAAGCGCGGAACCGTGGACAACCGGTACATCCGGCGCACCGGGCTTTCGGTCGGCTACGACTGGCCGCTCTGGGCCGTACGCGCGGCCTGGGACCCGAAGGTGAACTTCACGCCGCAGAACATGTTCCGTCTTTCGCTCGCGCGGCGCTTCCGACGGCGACTTCCTGCCGGACGTTTCGGTCCATGCCCGCCGTACCGGTCAAGCAGCACTGAACGAGAACTGCCCCGGCGACCGGATCGGGTCGGTCTCGACCCGGATCGTGTCCTTCGGCCCGAAGGTGCCGTCGAGCAGCAGCTTGGAGAGCGGGTTCTCCAGCCGCTGCTGGATCGCCCGCTTGAGCGGCCGCGCGCCGAACACCGGGTCGAAGCCGACCTTGGCGATCTCCGCCAGCGCCGCCGGCGACACGTCCAGGTACAGGTCCATCTTCGCCAGACGCGCCTGCAGCACCTTCAGCTGGATCGCCGCGATCGACTCGATGTTCTTCGCATCCAGCGCGTGGAACACCACCGTCTCGTCGATGCGGTTGAGAAACTCCGGGCGGAAGTAGTTCTTCAGCTCGTCCCAGACCGCCTCCTTGATCTCCTCGCCCGGCTTGCCCACCATCGCCTGGATGATCGGCGAGCCGATGTTGCTGGTCATGACGATCACGGTGTTCTTGAAGTCCACCGTGCGGCCCTGGCCGTCGGTGAGCCGCCCGTCGTCGAGCACCTGCAGCAGCACGTTGAAGACGTCCGGATGCGCCTTCTCGACCTCGTCGAGCAGCACCACGCTGTAGGGCTTGCGGCGCACGGCCTCGGTCAGGTAGCCGCCCTCCTCGTAGCCCACGTAGCCCGGTGGCGCGCCGATCAGCCGCGCGACCGAGTGCTTCTCCATGAACTCACTCATGTCGATGCGGATCAGGTGATCCTCGCTGTCGAACAGGAAGCCCGCGAGCGCCTTGCACAGCTCGGTCTTGCCCACGCCCGTGGGGCCGAGGAACAGGAAGCTGCCGGTCGGGCGGTTCGGGTCCGACAGGCCCGAGCGCGAGCGGCGGATCGCGTTCGCG
>JAKONL010000375.1 GCA_022701965.1 Burkholderiaceae bacterium
GTGCCGCCGTGGCGCACCAGCAGGTCGACCGCCGCGCCCAGCGCCGGGTTCGCGCTGATGCCCGAGTACCCGTCCGAGCCACCGCATTGCAGTCCGACCGCCAGGTGCCTGAGCGGCACGGGTTCGCGCTTCACCCGGTCGGCCTGAACCAGCATGTCTTCGAGCAGCGCCTTGCCGGCCGCGATGGTCTCGCGGGTGCCGCCCTCGTCCTGGATCGTGAGCGTGGCGAACATGCCGGGTTCGCGGGCGGCCAGCACTTCGACCAGCGGCGCGATCTGGTTGACCTCGCAGCCCAGGCCGATCACCAGCACGCCGGCGAAGTTGGGATGGTTCGCATAGCCGCGCAGCGTGCGCTGCAGCAGTTCGAGCCCCTCGCCGTTGCCGCCCATGCCGCAGCCGCTGCCGTGCGTGATCGCGACCACGCCGTCGACGTTCGGATAGGCCGCCAGCGCGCCGCCCTTGAAGGCGTCGGCGATGTGGCGGCAGACCGTCGCCGAGCAATTCACGCTCGCGATCACGCCGAGGTAGTTGCGGGTCGCGACCCGGCCGTCGGCGCGCACGATGCCGTCGAAGGTCAGCGCCTCGGCGTCCTCGACCGTCGTGCGGTAGGCCGCGCCGACCGCGTGCGTATGAATCGATTCCGACATGCCGACGTTGTGCACGTGCACGTGGTCGCCCACGGCGATGTCGGCCGTCGCGACGCCGATGTTCTGCCCGTACTTGAGCACCGACGCCCCGGCCGCGATCGGCGCCAGCGCGATCTTGTGGCCCGACGGGATCGGCTGCCGCACGACCAGGTGGTGCCCACCGACCGACAGCGCCGCGCCGGGCTCCAGCGCATGGCGCGCGACGGCGACGTTGTCGGTTTCGCCGAGCCGGATGGCCGACGGTAGCAGCAGGGTTTCGGTGGTCATGGCAATGCGGCGTTCAAGCGCGGCTGGGCCAGGCCGACCAGCTGTTCGCCGGCCATTTCCACGATCGGTCCGAAGCGGCGCTGCGTCTTCTGCGCATGGTTCTGCGCGATGTCGGCGATGCGGTGGTCGAGGAACGGATTCTCGAAGCGCTCGCGCACGTCGACCAGGTACGCCTGCGCTTCCGGCAGGACGCCGAGCGCTTCGAACACCGGCAGGATTTCTTCCGCCCACAGCGCTTCGAGTTCGGCCCGCAGCGCGGGGTCGGCCATCGCCTCGCGCACCGTTTCGTCGGCGGGCCGGCCGTCCTTGAGCCAGCGCTCGGCGAGGAAGGTATGGCCGGCGTTGAGCAGGAACAGCTTGAGCCGCTCGTGCGCGGCGAGGTCGTCGGTCAGCACGATGGCCGGATGCTCGCAAGGGAGCACCAGGCGCTCGTGGCGCTCGATCGCCCACAGCGCGTAGGGTTCGGCGACCGCGCCGACCGGCTCGATGGCCTGGGACACGATCCGGTCGACCAGCGAATTCGCCCACACGCAGTGGTCGCGCAGCCAGACCGCGAAGGCGTCTTCGAGCTGCCATTCGTGCGCCAGCGCGACCACCACGTCGCGCAGCACCTCGCCGTTGCGCTCGATGAGTTCGCACGGGAACAGCGTCAGCGTCGAGGCGTGGTCGGTCTGCCAGCGGCCGTACAGCAGCACCAGCAGCTTGGCCGGGAAACTGGCCGGCGGCGTGTCGCTCGTCAGCGCGGCCGCCGAATCGCCGGCATCCAGCTGGTAGCCGCGATCGGCGGTGTTCGAGACGATGACCTGCACGTGCTTCGCCACGGCGTCGCGCAGCGCCGGCCATGCCGCCGATGCCTGCACGGCCGCCTTGACCGCGCTGCATTCGAGCGTGGTGTCGATGCGCTCGCCGTGCGCGATGCCGCGCACGCGCACCGGGTAGGTCGCGCCACCCGCCAGTGCCGCGATGCGCGCCGCGCCGTCGGCCCGGTCGGTGGTCTGCACGACGGTGATGCCGCCCAGCGCCTTGCCGGCGCCGTCGGTGCCGGCCAGCGCCTGCGAGACGAACAGGTCGACGTGCGCCTGCAGGAAGCGGCTGGTGCCGAACTGCAGGATCGGATGGGTCAGGTCGAGGGGCGTGGCGGTCATCGGCTTCAGACCTCGACCAGCGCCTTGACCACGCCGCGCGCCGGGTCGAGCAGCTGCGCGAAATCGGTCGGCACGTCGGCGAGCTTCATGCGGTGCGTGTTGAGCGCGGCGGTCGGCACGTCGCCGCGGCTCATGGCGGCCAGCACGGCCTCGAAGTCCTCGGTGGTCGCGTTGCGGCTGCCGATCAGCGTCGTCTCGCGCTTGTGGAATTCGGGGTCGTTGAAGGTGATGTCCTGGCGCACCACCGAGATCAGCACGTAGTTGCCGCCGTGGGCGACGAAGCCGAAGCCGCGCTCGATCGCCTTGGCGTTGCCGGTGGCGTCGAAGACCTGGTCGAAGAATTCGCCGTCGGTGATCTCCGAGAGCTTCGCCTGGTCGCCCTCGCCCAGCGCCACGGTGTGCGCCACGCCGAGCTCGCGCTGGCAGAAATCCAGCCGGTCCTGCCGGCCGTCGAGCGCGGTCACGGTCGCGCCGCGCAGGCGGGCGAAGATCATCGCGGCCATGCCGATCGGCCCGGCGCCGACCACCAGCACGCGCTGGCCGGCCTTCACGCCGCCGCGGCGCACGCCATGCGCGCCGATGGCGAGGAATTCCACCATCGCCGCCTGGTCGAGCGAGACGCCTTCGGCCTTGTGCACGAAGGCTTCGGGCAGCGAGAGGTATTCGGTGAAGGCGCCGTCGCGATGCACGCCCAGCACCTGGATGTTCACGCAGCAGTTGGTCTTGCCCTGGCGGCAGGCGATGCACTTGCCGCACGAGAGGTAGGGCATCACGTAGCAGACGTCGCCGGCCTGCAGGCGGCCGCCCGGCACGCCCTCCTCGATCACGCCGGAGAGCTCGTGGCCCATCACGCGCGGGTACTGCAGGAAGGGCTGGTTGCCGGTGAAGATGTGCAGGTCGGTGCCGCAGACGCCGACGCGCTTCACGCGCAGCAGCACCTCGCCTTCGCCGCGCGCGGGGCGGTCGCGCTGCTCGGCGCGCAGGGTGCCAGGGGTTTCACAGATGACGGTCAGCATGGTGGGTCCGGAGGAGAAGTGGGATGGAGGTGGTCGGTGCGCGCCGGTGGCTCAGTTGCCGCCGTGGTACTTGGTGTAGATGGCCTTGAGCTTGCCGTTCTCGGTGTTTTTGGCGACCCAGTCGTTGAGCCAGGCCTTGAGCTGCGGCTCGTCCTTGCGCAGGCCGATGCCCAGCGGCACGGTCGACATCGTGAACTTGGTGACCAGGTCCTTCTTGGGCGACTTCTGCAGCACCGTGCTCACGATGGCCGGCGAGGTCGCGATGATGTCGGCCTGGCCGCTGACGGCCGCGGTCACGAGCGTGGCGTCGTCGTCGTAGCGCACGATCTGCGCGTCCTTGGCGCCGGTGGTCACGACCTTGTCGTTGTTCGAGCCGCGCGTGGTGGCGACGCGCTTGCCCTTGAGGTCGTCGAAGCCCTTGATGTCCACGGCCTTCGGACCGGCGACGACCGCCAGGATCTGCGCGTAGGGCACCGAGAAGTCGATGACCTTCTCGCGGTCGGGCGTGACCGACAGCGACGCGACCACAGTGTCGGCCTTGCCGGTCTGCAGGAACGGGATGCGGTTCGGGCTGGTGGTCTGCACGATCTCCATCGCGACGCCCAGGTCCTGCGCGAGCAGCGTGGCGGTCTCGACGTCGGAGCCGACCGGCTTCATCGCGTCGTTGACGAAGCCGTAGGGCGGCGAGCCGGTGTCCAGCGCGATGCGGATCTTCTTGGCGTCGCGGATGTCCTTGAGCAGGTCGGCGTGCGCCGAGCCGATGCCGATGGCCAGCACGGCGGCGGTCGCGAGGATGCCGCGCACGAAGTGGGAGGTCTTGGTCATGTCTTTTGTCTCTTTCGCAGGGAGGGAAGAAGGGAGTCCGGTTCGGATCGGGATCAGAGGCCGTTGCCGACGAAATCGCGCAGCTCGGTCGTGGCCGGCGCGTCGAGGATCGAGGCCGGCCCGGTTTCCCAGACGCGGCCCTTGTGCATGAAGACGATCTCGTCGGCGACCTTGCGCGCGAACGCCATCTCGTGGGTGACCAGGATCATGGTCATGCCGTCGGCGGCCAGGCCCTCCATCACGCGCAGCACCTCGCCGGTGAGCTGCGGATCGAGCGCGGAGGTGACCTCGTCGAACAGCATGAGCTGCGGCGACATGGCGAGCGAGCGGGCGATGGCCACGCGCTGCTGCTGGCCGCCGGAGAGCTGCGACGGGTAGTTGTCGGCCTTCTCGGCCAGGCCGACCTGCGCGAGCACCTCCATGGCGCGCTTTCGGGCCTCGGGACGCTTGCTCTTGAGCACCAGGCGCGGGGCCAGCATGATGTTCTCGGCCACCGTGAGGTGCGGGAACAGGTTGTAGCTCTGGAACACGATGCCGACGTCGCGGCGCAGCTTCTGCAGGTCGAGGCCCGGGCCGGTCACGTCGTGGCCGCAGACGCGGATGCGGCCCTTCTCCACCTGCTCGAGCCGGTCGATGCAGCGCAGCGCGGTGCTCTTGCCCGATCCGCTCGCGCCGATGATCGCGACCACCGAGCCCTTCTGCACGGTGAACGACACGTCCTCCAGCACCCGCACGGCGCCGAAGCACTTGGAGATGTTCTCGATCTCAACGATGGCCGACATTGAAGCTCCTCTCGAGCCGGCGGCTGAGCACCGACAGCGGGTAACACAGGGCGAAGTACATGGCCGCGACGATCATGAAGATCACGAACGGCTCGAAGGTGGAGTTGTTGATGATCTGGCCGGCGCGGGCCAGCTCCACGAAACCGATGGCCGAGGCCAGCGAGGTGTTCTTGACGATCTGCACCATGAAGCCGACCGTCGGCGGCGTCGCGATCTTCAGCGCCTGCGGCAGGATCACGTGGATCACGCGCTGGTGCCACGGCAGCGCCAGGCACTCGGCGGCCTCGGCCTGCGTCTTGGGCACCGACTCGATGCAGCCGCGCCAGATCTCGCCCAGGTAGGCCGAGACGTAGATCGACAGCGCGATGGCCGCCGCCGTGAGCGGCGCGATGTTCAGCCCGAGCGACGGCAGCCCGAAGTACGCGAGCGGCAGCAGCACCAAGAGCGGCGTGCCCTGGATCAGCTTGATGTAGAGCGACACCGCCAGCTTCGACCACTTCGGCCCCCAGGTGGCGCCGACGGCCACCGCGGCGCCGAGGATGCCGCCGCCGACGAAGCCCAGCAGCGACAGCACGACCGTCCAGAGCAGCCCGTTGAACAGGTACTGCAGGTGCGCGGCGTTGAGGAAACCGATGCTCACAGCGGCGTCCCCAGGCGGCGGCGGCGCGGGAAGGCCACCATGCCCACGGCCCAGAACACCGTGCGCATCACCAGCGACATCGCGAGGTAGGCGGCGGCGACGATCAGGTAGGTCTCGACCGAGCGGAAGGTGTCCGACTGGATGCGGTTGGCGACCGCCGTGAGCTCCTCGGCCGAGATCTGCGAGCAGACCGAGGACGCCAGCATCAGCAGCACGTACTGGCTGGTCAGCGCCGGGAACACGCGCTCGATGGCCGGCGGCAGCACCACGTGGCGCAGCGTCTGCCAGCGCGACAGGCCCATGCATTCGGCCGCCTCGAGCTGGCTCGGCGGGATCGACTGGATGCCGGCACGCACGATCTCGGCCGTATAGGCGCCGACGTTGACCACCAGCGCGATGGTCGCGGCCGTGAACGCGCCGACCTGGAAGCCCATCGACGACATGCCGAAGTACACGATGAACACCTGCACCAGGAGCGGCGTGTTGCGGATCACCTCGATGTAGACGTTGGCGATGCGCGCCAGCCAGGCCGCGCGGCCGGTGGTGGCCAGCGCGCACAGCACGCCGACCATGAAGCCGAAGACGGTCGAGGCGAGCGACAGCGTCAGCGTGGTCCAGGCGCCGGCCAGCAGGTCCGGCCAGTAGGCCAGCGGTGCGGAGAAGTCGAAGGAATATTTCAAGGCGGGGTGACGATGCGCTCGAGGTTCATCGCTGTTCTTTTGTCTGGTCAGGCCAATTTACAGACGAATCTGAATTGGCCTTACCGGGTTTACCCCGGCAAATGCAATCGAAAGGCCACAGAAAATGGCTTTTGCCTCATGCGACGCCCTTTGATGGCGAACTGGCCTGACCGATTGGTCGGACCAGTCGAATGCGATGCTCCGACGCTTCCAACTTCCCGAACCTTCATGAACGACATCGCCCGCCCCGCCGAGACCCGCCGTCTCTACCAGCAGATCGCCGACAAGGTGCGCGCTCTGGTCCAGGAGCGCGGCTACCGCGAAGGCAGCCGCCTGCCGCCCGAGCGCGACCTGGCGCAGCAGCTGGGCGTCTCGCGCCCTTCGCTGCGCGAGGCGCTGATCGCGCTGGAGATGGAGGGCAGCGTCGAGATCCGCATGGGATCGGGCGTCTACGTCTGCCAGCGCGCGCTGCGTCGGCCCGCCCTGCCGGTGGCGATGGGCGAGAGCCCGGCCGAGCTGATGCAGGCGCGGGGCGCTCGAAGGCGCGGTCATCGTGCTGGCCTGCGTGCATGCCACGGCCGAAGGACTGGCGCGCGTGCACGACAGCGTCGAGGCCATGCGCGCGGACGTGGCCGCCGGCCGCGACGTGATGGAGCACGACCGCGAATTCCACGTCCGCATCGCCGAGATGTCGGGCAACTCCATCCTCGCGAGCCTGGTCGGCACGCTGTTCGACGAACGCCGCAGTCCGCTGGCCGAGCACATGCGCCATCGCCTCGAAGGCCAGCCGACCTGGCACGAGGCGCTGGCCGAGCACGAGCAGATCTACCGCTGCCTCGCGCAGCGCGACCCCCTGCTGGCGGAGGCGGCGATGCGCTCGCACATCCGCGCGGCGGCGGACCGATGGGTCACGCCTTGAACGGCGTCGCCGCGCTTTTCGACGGCCTGCGCGCGAACCCCTGGGCCTATCCGGCCTTGGAGTCGCTGCACATCGTCGGCATCGCGCTGCTGCTGGGCAATCTCGTCGCGCTGGAGATCCGCGTGTTCGGCGGCGCCGCGGCCTTGCCGGTGCAGGCGCTCGCGCGACTGTCGCTGCGCATCGCGGCTGTGGGCTTCGCTCTGGCCGCGATCACCGGGCTGGCGATGTTCGCGACGCAACCCGCGGAACTGCTGGCCAACCGCAGCTTCCTGGTCAAGATGGGGCTGCTGGCGTTGGCCGGATGCAATGCTGCATGGTTCCACGCCCGCGGGTCGCTCGACAAACTCGATACGACCGCGCGGATTCAGATGTTGATGTCCACTGCGGTCTGGCTCGGCGTCGTGTTCTGCGGTCGCTGGATCGCCTACTGATTCATACCCCCGAAAGGACGCCGCGCCATGCCCTCGCCGATCTCCCGCCGCCATTTCGTCCTCGCCGCCGCCACCGGTTGCGCGGCTCCACTGCTGGCCTTGCCGTCGGCCGCCTGGGCGCATCACGGCTGGAGCAGTTTCGACCAGGACCGCCCGATCTACCTCGAAGGCAGGGTCGCCGCGGCCAAGTGGCAGAACCCGCATGCCGAACTGATGCTGGACGTGTCGCCCGGCCTCACGCTGCCGGCCGGACTGGCCCGACGCGCGGTGCCGGCGCAGAGCGCGGGCGTCGACGGGCCGGCGCTGATGGCGAAGGCGGTGCTCCCCAATCGCAAGGACAAGCGCTGGGAACTGGAACTCGCGCCGCTCACGCGCATGTCGGCCTGGCAGGTGCCGCAGATCAAGGTGGGCGATGGCGTGTCGGCGGTCGGCTTCACGATGAAGGACGAAGCCGGGGACGCGGTGATGCGGGTGGAATACCTGTTCGTCGACGGAAAGGCCTACGGGTTGCGGTCGAGCCCGGCCTGATCGGGTCCGCGTGCTCGTTCATGCCGGACGTCGAGCAGGATCGGTTCCAATCCGTCGCATGTCCTCCGATCCGTCAGCATCCCCCGTCGCCCCGCTCGAATCGCGCCTCACCGAACTCGAGATCAAGGCCGCCTTCACCGAGGACCTGCTCGACGACCTGAACCTGCTGGTCTATCGCCAGCAGGAGCAGATCGACCGTCTGGTACGCGAGCTGCATCAACTGCGCCGGCAGATGCCCGAGGACCGCGCGGCGGACGGCGCCGGAGGCGCGAACGGCATCGACCCTCGCAATGAGTTGCCGCCACACTACTAACCGGGCTCAATTCGTGACTGAATGTGTCCGGAGTAGATCAGAATAGGGAGTTCTTTCCTGAAAACCGGCTGCCGTCACTTCCAATGATGAGAAAACCCCTGACGCGGACCGTCCTTTGCATGCTCGGCGGTGCCGTCGCTGCGACAGCGATCGCGTTGTGGATCGGCGAGCTCACCGTGCGGCGCCAGCAGCACATCGACACCGGCGAGCTGGCGGAGAACTACATCGCGCGCTCCGACAAGATCAACGCGGAAGCCATCACCGCGCTGGCCGAGGTCGGCAGCATCGCCGACCCCGACTGCACCGGCGCGGAGGTCTCGCGCCTGCGGCGCATCGTGCTCTCGTCGCAATACCTGAAGACCGCCGCGCGCGTGCGCGACCGCCGGTTCTACTGCAGCTCGACCGCCGGCCGCATCGACCCGCCGGTCGCGGTGCCGGTGCCCGACTTCGTGACCGAGAACGGCAGCGCCTTCACCTTCGACACGCCCGAGCTCGGCATCCCGGGCGCACGCGCCATGGTGGTCGAGAACGGCAGCGCGTCGGTCTCGCTCAACGCGCATGTCTATTCCGAGATGGTCGATGCGCGGCTCGACTACGCCGTGATCGCCGTCCAGGGCACGCAACGGCGCCTGTTCATGCGCTCGGGCGCCGAGATACCGCTGGAGACCGTCGCGCTGAAGAACGGCGAATCGACCGAAGCCGGCGGCCGTCCGTTCGCGGTGCGCTGCTCCACGACCTACGACAGCTGCATCGTCGCGACGCTGCGCGATCCGCCGTCGGTCCTGGTGTCGCCGGTGATGCTGGAGTTCGCCATCTTCGGTCTGCTGATCGGGCTGAGCGGCGGCATCGCGGTGAGCTCGATGGTGGCGCGGTCGACCTCGCTCGGCCGGCAGCTGCGGACCGCGCTGCGCTCGGGCAAGCTGCGCATCGTCTACCAGCCGATCGTGCGGCTGTCCGACCGTCGCCGTACCGGCGCCGAGGCGCTGCTGCGCTGGACCGACGCCACCGGCAAGTCGGTCAGCCCCGACGCCTTCATCAGCGTGGCCGAGCAGGACGGCTTCATCGGCGAGATCACGCGTTTCGTGCTCGTGCGCGTGCTCGCCGAGCTCGGCGACGACCTGCGCCGGCGGCCCGACTTCCAGATCACGGTGAACGTCTCGGCGAGCGACATCCTGGACAACACCTTCCTGCCCTACGTGCAGGCCCGGCTGCTCGAAGCGGGACTGTCGGCGGCGAGCATCGGCCTGGAGGTGACCGAGCGCACCACGGCCAACAGCCGCGAGATGGGCCGCGGCATCGCCCGGCTGCGCGAGGCCGGCCACAAGGTCTACATCGACGACTTCGGCACCGACTACTCGAGCCTGTCCTACCTGTCGCGCCTGCGCGTCGACGCCATCAAGATCAACCGCACGTTCATGCAGGCGCTCCACGACCAGAGCGACAAGGACACGATCGCGCCGCAGATCGTCGCCATGGCCGAGGTGCTGGGCCTGAGCATGGTGATCGAGGGCATCGAGGAGGAGCAGCAGGCGGCCTACTTCCTGACGCTGGCGCCCACCGCGCTCGGCCAGGGCTGGCTGTTCAGCAAGCCGGTGGAAGCGGCGCGGCTCTTCGGCGTCTGAGCCGAACGGCGGCCGGGTCAGGCTGCATCGCAACCGCTGCCTGCGATCGGCGGATGGGCCCTGCCATCGCATGCCATCGTCCTGGACCCGGGACCGGCGTGCGGCCTGCTACGGCTTCGCCGCTTCGAGCGCGTCGCGCGTCTGCAGCGCCACGCGCCGCGCGGCATCGGCGAAGTCGTCGCCGTCCGACGCATAGCAGATGGCGCGCGAGGAGTTGACGATGATCGGCGCGTCGCTGCGCCAGCCGGCGCGCACCGTGGCGATCGCGTCGCCGCCCTGCGCGCCGACGCCCGGTATCAGCAGCGGCACGGTCGGCGCGAGTTCGCGCACGCGCTCGATCTCGGCCGGATAGGTCGCCCCCACCACGAGGCCGAGCTGGCCGTTGAGGTTCCAGGGGCCCTGCGCCAGGCGCGCGACGTGCTCGTAGAGCAGCGGCTCGCCCGCGACGCTGGCCAGCCGCTGGCCCTGCAGGTCGGCGCCACCGGGATTGCTGGTGCGGCACAGCAGGAAGGCGCCCTTGCCCTCGTGCTTCAGGTAGGGCGCGACCGAATCGAACCCCATGAACGGCGACAGCGTGACCGCATCGGCGCCGTAGCGCTCGAAGGCTTCGATCGCGTACTGCTCGGCGGTGGAGCCGATGTCCCCGCGCTTGGCGTCGAGGATGACCGGGACGCCGGGCGCGGCGCGGCGGATGTGGGCCATCAGCCGTTCGAGCTGCGCCTCGGCGCGGTGTGCCGCGAAATAGGCGATCTGGGGCTTGAAGGCGATGGCGAGATCGGCGGTGGCGTCGACGATGCGCGCGCAGAAGTCGTAGATCCTGCCGGCGTCGCCCTTCAGCGGCGACGGGAACCGGGTCGGCTCCGGATCGAGGCCCACGCACAGCAGGGAGCGGTTCCGTCGCTCGGCAGCGCGCAGTTGTTCGATGAAAGTCATGCCGCGGATTTTAGGTGCCGCCCCGTGCGGCGCCGGAGTCCCGCAGTGGCCGAGGCCGTGTCAGCGCTGCAGCGACGAGGCGGCCGCCAGGCAGAGATCGGCCCAGGCGCGTGCCTTGTCGGCCATGTTGCGCAGCAGGTAGGCCGGGTGGTAGGTGGCCACGACGGGCGCCCCGCCCAGCGCCGCCAGCGGTACGGCGCGGCCGCGCAGGCGACCCAGAGGATCGGCGCTCTGCAGCAGGCTCTGCGCCGCGAGCGGACCCATCGCGAGGATCACCCGCGGCGCCAGCGCCCCGGCCAGCGGCAGGAAGCCTTCGCCGAAAGACTGCGGTTCGTGCTCGCGGTCGGTGCGTCCCGGTCCCGCTTCGCGATGCGTGCGCATCAGATGGACCGGCACAGCCCCGCCGTGCAGCTGGAGCGCCCGCAGCATGTTGTCGAGCAGCCGGCCGGCATCGCCCGCGAACGGTTCGCCGTACCGGCCGTCGGCGTCCGGCGGCATGTCGGCGACGACCAGCCAGCCGCCGGTGGAAGAAGCCAGATGGCGACCGTCGACACTCCCCTCGCCGTACAGCCGCCGCGGCGCCTCGACCCGCACCGCGACGCCGCTCGCTGCGGCACGGGGCGAGGAAGGCGCGGCCGCCGGCGGCGCGACCGTCTTCGGCGGCGCCACCGGCACCGGCGCGCGTATCGGGCGTGGCGGCGCGACGGGAGCGACCGCCGGCGCCATCGCCTCGGCCACGGACGCCGGCGCCGGCGCCACGGCCGGCCACCAGACCCTGACGCCCATCTCGTCGAGCATCGCACGCTGGCGCGCGTCCAGGTCGAGGCCGGTCGTCATACCGTCGCTCATGCGTGCGACCCGCCCCAGGCGCTGTCCGATCCGGCGAGCCGCAGCCGCATGACGATCGCGTCCTCGCGCCCGCCGTGCGCCGGGTAGTAGGACCTGCGCATGCCGACGCGCCGGTATCCGTGGCGCTCGTAGATCCGCATTGCACGTTCGTTGCTCGCGCGCACCTCCAGCCACAGCCATTGCGCGCCCTGGCCGCGCGACCAGCCGGCCAGCGCCTCCAGCATCAGCGGCGCCCACCCCTGGCGCTGGAACGCGGGCGCGACGGTGATGTTGAGCAGATGCACTTCTTCGACGCCCTTCATCGCGACGAAATAGCCGATGACCGCGTCGCCGCGCGCCTGACCGGGCCCGACCAGGAGCTGGCAGTGGTAGCCGGCCGCCATCGAATCGATGAAGTTGGCGCGCGTCCAGGGGTGGCTGTAGGCCGTCTGCTCGACCGCGCAGACGGCGTCGAGCAGGTCGACGCGCAGGTTCTCGAGGCGAGCCTCCAGGGGCTGCGGAACGGCGCTCATGGCCGGGCCTCGCCGGTCGCGGCGGCCGCCTTGAGGGCGAAGCGTTCCTCGGTCGTCTGCGCGACCTTGTCGCGTACGTAGATCGGCCGCGCATCCGCCGGCGCGACGTCGCGCCCGGCCGCCAGCAGGGCCGGTGCGAGCCGGAGCATGGCCGTGGCGGTGGGAAGCACCTCATGACGCGCCACGGCCGCGGGCAGCCGCTCGCCGTAGGCCGCGAAGGCGTTGCCGGCGAGCGCGAACCCCGCCGGTACGCTCACCTCTTCGGGCGCCAGCAGCCGGACCTCGCCGTCGTCGGCGGCCGCATTGACGTTGAGGTCGCAGAGCGCGGCGTAGACCTGGTCCATCCGCGCGTCCAGCACGGCCACCACGCGCGTCGCGCCGAAGCGGTGGCGCGCCTCCTCGGCCACGGCCCGCAGCGTGTCGACCGGCAGCAGCCGCACGCCGGCGCCGAAGCCGAGGCCCTGCGCCACCGCGCAGGCGGTGCGCAGCCCGGTGAAGGAGCCCGGGCCGCGGCCGAACGCGATGGCGTCGAGCCCGGCCAGCACGAGGCCGGCCTCGGCGAGCAGTTCGCGGATCAGCGGAATCAGCGTGGTCGACGATCGTGCGCCGCCGGCGCCGGTGTGCGCGACCACGCGATCGCCGTGCTGCACGGCGACCGACAGCGTGTCGGTGCTGGTGTCGAAGGCGAGCAGGCGCGGCGATGCCGGGCGGTCGACGGCGGAGACGGGTACGGCGGCTGGAACGGATGCCGGAACGGGAGCGGACATCCGTCGATTATCGAGGCCGGGACTGCCGCACGGAGGCGCCGGGATAATCCGCCGATGCCTTCACCCGCCCGCCCCGTCCGCGTTTCCGCACCCGGCCGCCGCCCTTCGCCGGACCGCGTCCGTGCGGTCGCATCGACCCTGCTCGCGGCGCTCGTCCTGCTCGCGGCGAGCGCCGCCGACGTGCGCGCGCAACCCCTGCCCGCCGAAGTCGAGGGCGCCCTGGCGCGCGCCAGGGTGCCGCGCGACGCGGTGACGCTGCTGGTCGTCGATGCCGACGCCGCGCGCGCACCGCGGCTCGCCTGGCGCCAGCAGACGCCGATGAACCCGGCTTCGATCATGAAGCTGGTGACGACCTACGCCGCGCTCGACCTGCTCGGCGCCGCCCACACCTGGACCACGCCCGTGTTCGTCGACGGCCCGGTGCGCGACGGCGTGCTGGAGGGCAATCTCTACGTGCAGGGCCAGGGCGACCCGAAGCTGGTGATCGAACGCCTGTGGCTGCTGCTGCGGCGCGTCCAGGGCCTGGGCATCCGCGCGATCCAGGGCGACATCGTGCTGGACCGCAGCGCCTTCGAGGCGCTCCAGGCCGACCCGTCGGCATTCGACGGCGAAGGCCTGCGCCCCTACAACGCGGCGCCGGACGCGCTGCTGGTCAACTTCAAGTCGGTGGTCATGACCTTCGCTCCCGACACCGCCTCGCAGACCGCGCGCATCGCCTACGAACCACCGCTCGCCGGCGTGGCGATGCAGGCGACGGTGCCGATCGCGCCGGGCGCCTGCGGCGACTGGCAGACGGCGCTCGACGCCTCGCTGGCCGATCCGGCGCAGTTGCGTTTCGCGGGAGCCTACCCGGCGTCGTGCGGCGAGAAGAGCTGGGCCACCGCCTATGCCGACCCGCGCACCTACGCCGCGCGCGCCATCGGCGGACTGTGGGCGGAGATGGGCGGCCAGGTGCGCGGCCAGGTGCGTGAAGGCCGCGTGCCGGCGGGACTGAAGCCGGCCTTCGAGATCGTCTCGCCGCCGCTGTCCGAGGTGGTGCGCGACATCAACAAGTACAGCAACAACGTGATGGCCCAGCAGCTGTTCCTCACGCTGGGACTGCAGCTGAAGCGCCGCGGCACGCTGGACGCGGCGCGCGCGACGATGCGCCAGTGGTGGAACGACCGCATCGGCACCGGCGAGGGGCAACCGGTGTTCGACAACGGCTCGGGCCTGTCGCGCGACGAGCGCATCACGGCGGCCGAACTCGCGAAGATGCTGCAGGTGGCCTGGCGTTCGCCGGTGATGTCGGAACTGATGGCGTCGCTGCCGGCCGCCGGCGTGGACGGCACGCTGCGCCGGCGCGCGTTGCGTTCGGGCGGCTCGGCGCACCTGAAGACCGGCACGTTGCGCGACGCGGCCGGCGTGGCCGGCTTCGTCGACGGCGCGAGCGGGCGGCGCTACGTGGTCGTCGCCATCGCCAACCACCCGAACGCCGTGGCGGCGCGGCCGGCGTTCGACGCCCTGGTGGACTGGGTCACGCAGGACCGCTGACGCGTCTCCCCGTCCCCGGGTACTTCGACCGTGTTCAGCGGTAGCGGGATTCCGGATCGGTCAGCGCGATCGAGGCGCGGTAGGCGGCGCGCCCGGCGACCTTGGTCTGCTCGACGAGGCTGTTCCAGTACCGCACCTTGTCGCGCGGCGGGAGGTCGACGGCGCCGCCGATCAGCGTCTGGCTCACGCCGAGCAGGGCGCTCGCGGACGTCAGGCAGCACTCGATCGCGAGGCGTTCCGGCGAGGCCGCCAGCGCACCGTCCATGCGCGCCAGGACGGTCTCGATGGCGGCCAGCGCGTTGTCGATCAACGCCGACTCCGTCAGCATGTGCGTCATCTGCTTTCTCGGTGAACTTTATTCTTCATCACCCGAGATGTTGCCAGCGACAGTCGCTCTCGATTCGACGAAACGCCGCTCAAAAATAAACAAAAGTATTCTGGCGCGCGCTGTCTTCCTTCAACGAGGAATTAAGTCGCAGCCGCCCGCCGCAGCCGGTCGCCGACGCCTTCCCAGTCGGGGCTTCCGGGCGGCGTCTCGATCCAGATCAGGCGCACGTCCTGGGCGTCGAATTCGCGCAGCACGGCGAAGAGCTGGTGCGCCGCGGCGGCCGCGTCGTCGGGCATGCGCCGCTGAATCACGCGCTGCGAACGGCTGCGCAGCGGACTGCGTGCCCACACCGCGATGTGCGCGGCCTGCGCGCCGAGGATGTCGAGCGCCGCCTGCAGCGCCTTGGCGTCCATCAGCCGGACCTTGGCCTGCGGCGCGTAGTGCGAGGCCAGCGTGCCGGAGGCGCGCGGGTCGGGCGCGGCCAGGTCGTGCGGGTTGCGCAACGGCGCTCCGCAGGCCGCCTCGATCTGCGCTCGCGAGATGGCGCCGGGCCGCAGCAGCACCGGCACGCCGCGGCTGCAGTCGACGATGGTCGACTCGATGCCGACCTCGCAGGCGCCGCCGTCGATCACCACGACGTCGTCGCCGAACTCGTCTCGCACATGCTGCGCGGTCGTCGGGCTGACGCGACCGAAGCGGTTGGCGCTCGGGCCGGCCAGCCCCGACACGCCGAGTTCGGCGCAGGCCTCCAGCAGCGCCTGTGCGACCGGATGCGCCGGGCAGCGTAGGCCGATGGTGTCCTGCCCGCCGGCCGCGGCACCTGCCACGCCCGGCTGGCGCGTGACGATCAGGGTCAGCGGTCCGGGCCAGAAGGTCGCAGCCAGCTTCTGCGCGAAGTCGGGCAGCGGCTGCGCGAAGCGCGACAGGGCCTCGGTACCGCGCGCACCGTCGGCAATATGGACGATCAGCGGATGGTCGCTCGGCCGGCCCTTGGCGCGGAAGATGCCCGCGACCGCCGCGTCGCTGGCCGCATCGGCGCCCAGGCCATAGACCGTCTCGGTCGGAAAGGCGACCAGCCCGCCGGCGCGCAGCACCTGAGCGGCCTCGGCGATGGCTGCGGGCGAGCGGCCGTCGTGGATCATGGCGGTGCCGCTCACTCCGACAGCGGGATCGGCAGGCCGAGCAGCGCCGCCGCGAAGTCCGCCGTGCTGCGCACCGTGCCGATGTCGGCGCCGGTGATGTTGAGGTGGCCCATCTTGCGGCCGCGCCGTGCCTCGGTCTTGCCGTAGAGATGCAGGTGCGCGCCCGGCAGCGCGAGGATGTCGGCCCAGGGCGGCTCGCTGCCGACGGTGTCTTCGTCATTCGCGAACCAGAGGTCGCCGAGCAGGTTGAGCATCACGGTCGGACTGTGCTGGCGCGGCAGGCACAGCGGCAAGCCGGCGAGCGTGCGCACCTGGAGCTCGAACTGGGAGACGTCGCAGCCGTCGAGCGTCCAGTGGCCGCTGTTGTGCGGGCGCGGCGCCATCTCGTTGACGACCATCGCGCCGTCGGCGAGGACGAAGAACTCCACGCACAGCACGCCGACGTAGCCGATGCCCTCGGCGATCGAGCGCGTGGCCTCGACGGCGCGGCGCCCCTGCACGCCGGGCACGGCACCCGGATGCACCTCGGTCACGGCGAGGATGCCGTCGCGGTGCAGGTTGCGCTGCGGCGGGAAGTTGACGATCTGGCCGTCCTGCGCGCGGGCGACGATCACCGAGCATTCGTAGTCGAGCGCCATCAGCTTCTCGAGCACGCAGGGCACGCCGCCGGCCGACTCCCAGGCGGCGGCGAGCTCGGCGCGCGTGGCGATGCGCTGCTGGCCCTTGCCGTCGTAGCCCAGGCGCGCGGTCTTCAGGATGCCGGGCAGCAGGTCGTCGGCCACGGCGTCGAGCTGCGCGGCGGTCTCGATGACGGCATAGGGCGCGCAGTCGACGCCGCAGCGGGCGAAATGGGCCTTCTCGCGGATGCGGTCCTGGGCGATCGCCACCGCGGCGGCGGCGGGCGAGACGGGGCGCGCGGCGGCGAGGTGCTCGAGCGACGGCGCGGGCACGTTCTCGAACTCGGTGGTGATCGCATCGGCCAGGCCGGCGAGCCGCGCCAGCGCGTCGACATCGGTATAGCCGGCCTGCACGTGGTGGTGGCTCACGCGGCCCGCGGGGCTGTCGGCGTCGGGATCGAGCACCGCCGTGAAGTAGCCCATGCGCTGCGCGGCATGCACGAACATCCGGCCGAGCTGGCCGCCGCCGAG
>JAKONL010000391.1 GCA_022701965.1 Burkholderiaceae bacterium
CTCGGCGGCAGCGCCTCGCCGCGCTTGACCAGATCCGCGAAGCCCGCGTAGAGCGAGCGCAGGTCGGCCAGGTCGAGCTGCAGTTCGGCGAAGCGCGCGATGAACGCGGCATCGCCGAGCAGCCCGCGCGCCTTCGCCGTGGCGCGCAGCTGGCCGAGCGCGTACTGGCAGGTCTTGGGGCTGCCGACGAAGAGCCGCTCGTAGCCCAGCAGCGCCTTGGCGATGTGCCAGCCCCGGTTGAGCTGGCCGACCAGGTTCGCCTGCGGCACGCGCACGTCGTCGAAGAAGACCTCGCAGAACTCCTCCTCGCCGGCGATGTTCAGGATCGGCCGCACCACGACGCCCGGCGTCGCCAGGTCGACCAGCAGGAAGCTGATGCCTTCCTGCTTCTTCGCCGTCCGGTCGGTGCGCACCAGCAGGAAGATGTGGCTCGCGTCCTGGGCCAGCGTGGTCCAGATCTTCTGGCCGTTGACGATGAAGTCGTCGCCGTCGGGCACCGCCTCGGTGCGCAGCGACGCGAGGTCGGAGCCGGCATTGGGCTCCGAGTAGCCCTGGCACCAGACGTGCTCGCCGGCGATGATCTTCGGCAGCCACTCGGCCTGCTGCGCCGGCGTGCCGTAGCGGATCAGCACCGGGCCGAGGTTGATCAGGCCCTGGTCGGGCATGCGCGCGACGCCGTGGTCCTCCTGCTCCTCGATGAAGGCCATCAGCTTGTCGGGCGCGAGCGCCATGCCGCCGTGCTCGCGTGGCCAGGCGGGTGCGAGCCAGCCCTGGCGCGAGAGCGCGAGATACCAGTCCCTGATCTCCGGCCAGTGCACGCGGCGCGACAGGTTGCGCAGCTGCGGCGGGTAGTGGGCCTGGAAGAAGCCGCGCACGATGGCGCGGAATTCGGCGTCGCCCATCGCGGCCCAGTCGGCCTCGCGCGGGAATTCGTTCGGAGCGGCCGTCGTCCCTGGCCGGAGGCCGGCATCCGGCGGGCCGTCGTCGCGCAGCGCGTCGACCAGGCGCGCATGACGCAGCCGGTGCGTCGCCGCGTTGCCGAGCCAGCCCGAGAGGTGCATCGCGCGCTTGAGGTAGAGGCCGACGTCGCACTCGTCGGTGTAGCCCATCGCGCCGTGGAACTGCACGGCCAGGCGGGCGATGTGCAGCGCGGCGTGGCTGCAGCGCGCCTTGGCGCGGCTCGCGGCGACGGCCAGCGAGACGGCGTCGTCCGGGTCCGCCTGCAGCGCTTCGGCCAGACCGGCGCTCGCCAGTTCGAGCTGCAGCAGCGCGTCGACCATCCGGTGCTGCAGCGCCTGGTTCGCGCCGATCGGGCGGCCGAACTGCTGGCGCGTCTTGAGGTGGTCGAGCGTGGTGTCGAAGGCATGGCGCGCGATGCCCAGCAGTTCGGCCGACTGCATCAGGCGCGCGACGTCGTTGGCCTGCGCGACCGCATGCCGCACCGCCTCGCCGTGGGCGAGCCGATGCGCCGGCGCCACGACCGCGTCCTGCAGCACCAGCGTCGCCATGGTGCTGCCGTCGATGCGGCGCACCGCCTCGCAGCGCAGGCCGGGCGTCGCGGCCGGAACCCAGTGCAGCGCGAGGCCTTCGGCACCCGTCGACGTCACGAGCCAGCCGTCCGCGCCCTCGCCCGGCACGACCCATTGCTTGGTGCCGCCGAGGCGGTGCGTGCCGGCCGCGTCGACCGCCGAACGCGTCGCCGGCTCGGCCGCATCGAGTTCGCCCGCCCGCTCCTGCCAGGCCAGCCCGACGACGAGTTCGCCGGCGATCGCCTGCTCGACGAGGCGGTCGCGCAGGTCGGACGCCGGCAGGGCGCACAACGCGGCGATCGACTGGACGCCCGCGCCGACGAAAGGCTCGGGCAGCAAGGCACGCCCGATCTCCTGCACGACCGCCGCGGCGTGCGGCAGGCCGAGCCCGAGGCCGCCGAGCGCCTCGGGCACGAGGATCGCCGGCCAGCCGCCTTCGGCGAGCCGGCGCCAGACCGGGCGCTCGAAGGCGGGCGAGCCGCCGCGCAGGCCGCGCAGCCGGCGGGTATCGGTGACGCCGTCGAGCAGCGAACGCGCGCTGGCGCGAAACGCCTCGACTTCGGAAGCGACCGCTTCTGGGGAACTGACCATGGAACCTGTCTCCGTATGCACCGGTGCGCCGGTGACGTGGTTGCGAATCTAGGCGAGTGCGCCGCCGCGAGGTAGGGGGCGCGGGGTCAGACCAGATATGCTCGAAAACGTATGACCGGCGCACTGCAACCTTCATGGGACCTGGGTCGGCTGCGGCTGTTCGTGAGGGTCGCCGAGGAAGGCAGCCTGACGCGCGCCGCCGCCGTCACCGGCATGCCGCAGCCGGCCATCAGCCGCAGGATCGCGCGGCTCGAGCAGGAGTGCGGCGGCAGGCTGTTCCTGCGGACCGGGCGCGGCGTGAGCCTGTCCGAGCTCGGCCGGCGGCTGCTGCCGAGGGCCGAGGCGATCGTGCAGGAGCTCGACGCGCTGTCCGACGAGGTCGCCGCGCGCGCGAGCCTGCCGGCCGGCGAGGTGCGCATCGGCGCCCTGCCCTCGCTCTACCTGTCGCTGGTCATGCCGCTGCTGGCGCTGCAGCGGGCGAAGTTTCCCGGCATCCGCATGCATGTCCAGGAAGGCGCCGCGGGCCAGATCGACCAGTGGCTCACCACCGGCATGGTCGACATCGGGCTGACCTACCGCTACGGGCGCAAGGCTTCCCCGGATGCCGAGAGCCTGGTGCGCGTGGGCTCCTTCCTGCTCGGGCCGCCGGGCGACGCGCTGACGTCGTCGGCCACGGTGGGCTTTCGCGAACTCGACGGCGTGCCGCTGGTGCTGCCGAGCGCGCCGAGCGCCGTGCGGCTGCTGCTCAACCAGCTGGCCAGGCGCGCGCGGATCCGTCTGAACGTCGTGATGGAGGCGGATTCGGGACAGATCCAGAAGGCCGCGGCCACGCACGCGGGCCTCTACACCGTGATGCCGGTCCACGCGGCCGCGGACGAACTCGCCGCGGGCCGGCTGCAGGCCGCGCGCATCGTGTCGCCGCGCATCGACCGCGACATCGCGCTGGGGCTGACGTCGGCGCGGCCCGCGTCGCATGCCGCACGCGAGGTCGCCAAGCTGATCCGAGGCATGGTCACCGACGACCTCAAGCGCAGCGTCTTCGGCGCCTAGCGCTCAGCGGCCGACGAACACCGGCGCGCGCTTCTCGGCGAAGGCGCACTGGGCTTCCCGCGCGTCCTCGGTCTTCGCGATCTGCGCGGTCATGTCCTGCTCGTAGCGGTAGCCGTCGCGCAGGCTCATGTCCTCGATCACGTTGAGCGTGTGCTTGCCCATGCG
>JAKONL010000399.1 GCA_022701965.1 Burkholderiaceae bacterium
CGTCGGCCACCGCCTTCTCGAGCGCCAGCTGGATCTCCGCCAGCGCCGGGATCGGCACCCACAGCGGCAGTTCCTCGTCGAGCACGTGGTCCTCGCGCACGTAGGCGTGGGCCAGCACGTAGTCGCCCAGCTGCTGGCTGTTGCGCAGGCCGGCGCAGTGGCCCAGCATCATCCATGCATGCGGGCGCAGCACGGCGATGTGGTCGGTGATGGTCTTGGCGTTGGACGGGCCGACGCCGATGTTGACCATCGTGATGCCGGTGCGGTCGGCCCGCACCAGGTGGTAGGCGGGCATCTGCGGCAGGCGCGGCGGGGCGATGCCGCCCTCGGGTCCGGCGTAGCCGCTGCGGTAGCTGGTCACGTTGCCGGGCTGGATGAAGGCGATGTAGGGGCTGTCAGGGTCTTCCATCTCGGCCAGGCCGAGCGCCACGAACTCGTCGATGTAGTACTGGTAGTTGGTGAACAGCACGAAGTTCTGGAACCACTCGGGCGCCGTGCCGGTGTAGTGGCGCAGGCGATGCAGCGAGTAGTCCACGCGCGCGGCGGTGAAGAGCGCGAGCGGCTCGGCCTCTCCGGGGCGGGCGATGAAGGTGCCGTTGGCGATGCCGTCGTCCATCGCGCCGAGGTCGGGCAGGTCGAACGCATCGCGCATCTGCGCGCGGCGGTCGGCGTCCATCGAGCCCTCGATGTGGTCGTTCTCGGCGAAGGAGAAGTGGATCGGGATCGGCTGCGTCGAGGTGCCGACCTCGAGCTCGACGCCATGGTTCTCCAGCAGCAGGCGGAACTGTTCCAGGTAGTAGCGATGGAACAGGTCGGGCCGCGTCAGCGTCGTCTCGTAGCGGCCCGGGCCGGCCACGAAGCCGTAGCTCAGCCCGGCGGTCGTGGCCGGACTCTGGCGCGCGACGGTATGCGTGTGCACGCGCACGAAGGGGTAGCAGGCCCGCACCCGGCCGGGCAGCGTCTCTCCCGCGACGAAGCGCAGCATCGATTCGCGCAGGTGAGCGAGGCCTTCCTGGTAGATGGTCTGAACGTGGGCCAGTGCGGCGGCGGCGTCGGTGAAGCGGGCAGGAGCGACGAACGGTGGCATGTAGGGCATGCGCCATTGTGCCGATTCGACGCCCGCTTCCCGGTCGGCCGCCCCGTTCAACCCGGCACGGGATCGCGCATCGAGACGAATTCCTCGGCCAGCGTCGGATGCACGCCGATGGTGCCGTCGAAGTCGGCCTTGGTGACGCCCGCGCGCATCGCCACGGCGAAGCCCTGCACCACCTCGCCGGCATCGGCGCCCACCATGTGCAGGCCGACGACCCGGTCGCTGGCCGCGTCGACGATGAGCTTGAGGAAGGTGCGCTCGTCGCGGCCCGACAGCGTATGGCGCAGCGACTTGAACTCGCTGGTGAAGAGCGTGACCTTGCCGTACTTCTCCCGCGCCGCCGCCTCGGTGAGCCCGCAGGTGCTGACGTTGGGATGCGTGAACACGGCCGTCGGGATGTAGTCGTAGTCGACCTTGCGCCGGCCGTCGCCGAACAGCGTGTCGACGAGCGCCATGGCCTCGGCCAGCGCCACCGGCGTGAGCTGCATGCGCGTGGAGACGTCGCCCAGCGCGTAGACCGAGGCGACCGAGCTGCGATAGTGCGCGTCGACCACCACCCGGCCGTGGTCGTCGAGCTCGACGCCGGCGGCCTCCAGGCCGATGCCCTGCGTGGCGGGCCGGCGTCCGGTGGCGACGAGCACGGTGTCGGCCTCGATGCGGGTGCCGCGTTCGAGCGCGATCTCCAGAGGGCCGTCCGCCGAGGGTCGTGCGACGCTGGCGACCTGCGAGTTCAGCCGGATGTCGATGCCGTGCTTGCCCATTTCGCGGGCCAGGAACTGCCGTGCGTCCTCGTCGAAGCCGCTCAGGATGTGCGCCTGGCGCTGCAGCAGCGTCACCTCGGCACCCAGGCCGGCGAAGATCGACGCGAACTCGCAGGCGATGTAGCCGCCGCCGACGATCGTCATCTGCTTCGGGAATTCGGGCAGGTCGAACATGTCGTCAGACACCTTGACGTGCTCCCGGCCGGGAAAGTCGGGCACGAAGGGCATGCCGCCGGTGGCGATAAGGACGTGGCGTGCCGTGTGGCTCGCGCTGCCGACGGTGACGGTGTGCGCGTCGGCCAGCTGCGCCCAGCCGCGGATCAGCGTGACGCCCGCCGTATCGAGCAGGCTGCGATAGGCGCCGTTCAGGCGCTTGATCTCCCTGGCGCGCTGCGCCTTGAGATGCGCCCAGTCGAAGGTCGGCGCGCTCGCGAAGGACCAGCCGTAGCCCGGCGCCTCGGCAAAGGCTTCGGCATAGCCGGCGGCGTAGCTGTAGAGCTTCTTGGGGATGCAGCCGACGTTGACGCAGGTGCCGCCGAGCTCGGCGGCCTCGGCCAGCGCCACGCGCACCCCGCGTTTGGCGGCCATGCGGGCGGCGCGCACGCCGCCGCTGCCGCCGCCGATGACGAAAAGATCGAAGTCGAATTGGGACATGCGTCCGACTGTACCGAGCACCGCCGCTCCGGTCGCTGCATGGGGTCTGTCACGGCCGTTGCTGGCGGCGCTGCTCATCGCGGCGCTGTTCGTCGCGCATCTGCTGGTTCTGGCGCTGCTCGTCGCGCCGCTCGCCCTGGCGCCGCTCGAACTGCTGGTTCTGCTGATGCTGCTGCTGCATCTGGCGCTGCTGCGTCGCCCGCTCCTGCGCCTGCTGGAGGTCCTGCAGGCGGGCGGCCTGCTGCTGTTGCTGCTGCTGGCGGTCGTGCTGGCGCTGCTGCTGCAACTGCTGCTCCTGGGCGCGCAGCTGGCTGGCGAGCTGTTGCTGCTCCTGCTGGGCCTGGCGTTGCTGCTGCTGGACGAGTTGCCGCTGCTGCTCCTGGCGGTTCTGCGTCTGCCGTTCCTGCTCCTGGCGATCGCGTTCCACCCGCTGGGCCTGCTGGCGACGGTCCTGGTCGCGCTGGGCCTGGCGCTGCTGTTCCTGGCGCTGCTCGGCCTGCCGCCGTTCGTCGTCGCGCCGGCGCTCGCGCTCCTGCTGGTCGCGTGCCGCTTCGACGCGGTCTTCCTGCTGCCGGCGGAGGTCCTGGCGCTGGCGTTCCCGTTGCGCCGCCTCGCGGCGCTCGTCGTCCTGGCGCTCCTGCTGTTGCGATCGCTGGCGTCGCAGGATCTGCTGCTGCTCCTCGCGGCGCTGGTCGATCTGCTGGAGCTGCTGCTGGCGCTGCTGCAGGGCCGGGCCCTCCGCCGGCGAGAGCTGCGGCCTGGGCTGGACGGGCCCGATGGGTGCCAGCTGGACGATCTGCGCGCGCGGTTGCAGAAGCGGCGGCGGCACGGCGGCTGCGGGCCGTGCCTGCAGGGCGCCGAGGGCGGGTCCGACGGGCACGCCCTGCGCACCGCTCGCGACGGTGGCGGCCAGCGTGAGCGGCGGCGCGAAGGCGACCGGCGCGCGCGAGATGACGTCGCCGTGCTGGCGCAGCACCTCCCGCCGGTCGATCGGGCCGCGGCCGAAGCGCTCGGACGGCACGATCGTCACCGCCTCGACAAGGCGCTGGTTGGCGTAGAGACCGTCGATGCGCGCCGTCCGGCCGATGCGGATCGTCGCGCGGTTGACCTGTTCGACATAGCGCTGGCTGGCCCGGTAGCCCGGCTGCCAGCGCTCGCCCGGCGCCAGCGGAAACCATCCGACGCCGTTGCGTCCGGCCGGCAGAGGCCCCGGCGCGCCGACGAAGCCCACCAGCGCGGGCGCGAAGACCGGGCGCGCGTCCCGGCGCCCCGGCACCCAGCCCCAGCGCGGGCCGACGCGCGCCCAGCGCCCGTAGTGCGACGGCGCGAAACCCCAGGGCGCCGCGTCGATCCAGGTCCAGCCCCAGGGCGCGACGTCGATCCACTGGCCGTCGCGGTAGGGCGCCCAGTCGGCCGCGACGTTGCGCGGATACCAGACGCTGCCGTAGTCGGTATCGGTGCGCCAGTCGCCGTAGGCATCGAGCTGCTGGTAGCCGACGACCTCGCGCGACACGTGGCGCGCCGCGATCGAGCGTTCCTCGATGCGGTCGCGCTCGCCGACCCAGCGGTCGAAGGCCGCCGCGCCGGCCGGCATCCGGACTTCGGCGGCGGCCAGGTCGCGGCCCGAGACGGTGATCTGCTGGCGCTCGCCGACGGGGATCGAGGCGCCGTTCTCCCCGTACACCGTCGCGCTGCCGGCCGCGACCGCCACGCGCGTGGTGCCGGTGGACGGGTCGGCGTCGATCCGGTAGGCACCGGGTGCGGTGACCACCAACGCCAGGTTGCCGGTATCGACCTCGAAACGCTCGCCGTCGAGGTCGTCGCGCAGGCGCAGGTCGAGGCTGCCCTGCGACAGCGTCAGCTGCACGACGGCGTCGTCGATCCGGGTGAATTCGAGGCTGGTCCGGGCATCGGCACGCACCGAGGCCGAGCCGACGAAGACCTCGGCGCGGGCGTCGCGGTCGATCCAGAGGCGGTCGCCATCGGTCAGCGGGCGGTTGGGAACGACGTCGTACCAGCGGTCCTCGCCCGCCGGCGAGAAGCTCACCGCGCCTTCGCGGGTGTTCAGGCGCGCGATGCGCCCGGGCGGGTCCTGGAGGGGCTGCTGCGCCGTCGCGGGAGGAGCGATGCCGAGGGCCGCGGCGGCGAGCCATGCGCCGAGCGCGGCGTGGAGGAAAGCGGGGAAAGCCGAAGCCATGGAGTCTCCTGTGGGGCGGTGCCTGTCGCTAACGCCCCGGCCGGCACCGCCGATGTCAGGGTCGCATCGGGTGGGCGAGGAAGAATCGCAACATTTCGGAACTGGCGTCGACCCCGCGCGCGTCGGTGTAGCTGCCGCTCGCGCTGCCTCCCGACCAGGCGTGGCCGGCGCCGTGCAGCGTCCACAGCTCGACGGCGGTGCTGCCGTCGGCGCCCGGATAGTCGGTCCGCACGTAGCCCTGGCCGCGAGCGGAGCGTCCCTGCGTCTCGCGCGCGGCCGGCCGCCCGGCCGACCCGGCGTGCCGCCCCAGCGCCGCCCGGGCCACCGCGGTACCGTTGGCCGGATTCACGGTGCTGTCGGCGTCGCCGTGGAAGACGATGACCGGAGCCGGCGCACCGGCCGTTTCCGTGGCGGTCGCCGCGGGGGCGGCACCGCCGCTGCGCATGGCGGCG
>JAKONL010000425.1 GCA_022701965.1 Burkholderiaceae bacterium
GTCGGCGCCCGAGCAGAAGGCGCGGCCCGCCCCCTTGAGGAGGACCGCGCGCGCGTCGCCGAGGTCGCGCAACGCGACGGTGATCGCCTCGAACATGGCGGGTGGCGCGGCGTTGAGCCGGTCCGGCCGGTTGAGCGTCAGTACCAGCACGTCGCCGAGCCGCTCAGTCAGGATCAACGACGGCTCAGTCATGCGAGTCTCCACCGGGCGCCTCCATCAGTTCGACCAGCACGCCCCCCATGTCGCGGGGGTGGACGAACACGATCGGCGTGCCGTGCGCACCGATCCGCGGCTCGCCCAGGACGGTCGCGCCCTGCGCGGTGAGATGCGCCAGCGCGGCGTAGATGTCGGGCACCTCGAAGCAGACGTGATGCTGTCCGCCGGCCGGGTTCCTGCGCAGGAAGCCGGCGATCGGTGACGACTCGTCATACGGCTGGATCAGCTCGACCTGCGCGTTGGGCGCATCGACGAAGCAGACGCGCACGCCCTGCGCGGGCAGGTCGAACGGTTCGCCGACCGCCGCGGCGCCGAGCAGCGTGCGGTAGGTCTCGACCGAGCGCTCGATCGAGGGGGTCGCGATGCCGACGTGGTTGAGGCGGCCGAGGCGCAAAGGCCTCGTCATTCCTCCAGCCTGGGGCGAGCGTTCATCATCGCGGCTCCTTGGATTACGCCTTCCAACCGGCTGACCCGATCGCGCAATCCCCCGTGTGCTTCCGCGAGCGCAGCGACCCGCGCGTTGAGTCCCGTTATGTCTCTCGCCAATAGATCGAGCTGATCCTTGACGGTCATCACGGTCTTGAGCGCGCTCAGCGCTTTATCGACGGCGCTCACTTGGGCTCCCCTGCCAGTACCGCATCGACGACCGCACAAGCACGCTCGATATCGCCGCGCATCGCCGCGATCGTCTCACGCATGTCCACGACGGCATCGTTCACCAGCGGCACGAGCAGGTCCACGACGCGCTCGTCGTCCGACGACGTCGTCGGGTCCACGATGTAACGGCTCGTCGCCTCGCGCACGACACGGCCGACCGACATGCCGTTCTCGCGCGCGAACGCGTCCAACGCAGCCTTGTGATCGGGAGTGGTCAGGAACGTTACACGCTCAGTCTGCATCGCGCACTCCTTCACATGTCCTTATAATGTGCATGAAGCAGCATCACAAAGGAATGTTGTCGTGCTTCTTCCAGGGGTTCTCCAGTGACTTGGCGCGCAGCTTGCGCAGGCCCAGCGCGATGCGGCGACGCGTCGAGTGCGGCTGGATCACCTCGTCGATGAAACCCTTGCTCGCTGCGACGAAGGGATTGGCGAAGCGCGCCTCATACTCGGCGGTGCGCTCGGCGATCTCCTCGGGCGTGCGACCGCGGAAGATGATCTCCACCGCGCCTTTCGCCCCCATCACCGCGATCTCGGCGGTCGGCCAGGCGTAGTTGAGGTCACCGCGCAGGTGCTTCGACGCCATCACGTCGTACGCGCCGCCATAAGCCTTGCGCGTGATCACCGTGATCTTGGGCACGGTCGCCTCGGCATAGGCGAAGAGCAGCTTGGCGCCGTGCTTGATGATGCCGTTATGCTCCTGCGCCGTCCCCGGCAGGAAGCCGGGCACGTCGACGAAGGTCACGATCGGGATCTCGAAAGCGTCGCAGAAGCGCACGAACCGCGCCGCCTTGCGGCTGGCGTTGATGTCGAGCACGCCCGCCAGCACGATCGGCTGGTTGGCGACGATGCCGACCGTGCGCCCCTCGATCCGCCCGAAGCCGCACAGGATGTTGCCGCCGTGCGCCGGCTGGATCTCGAAGAAGTCGCCCTCGTCCACGACCTTCCGGATCAACTCGTGCATGTCGTACGGCTGGTTGGCGTTGGCGGGGACGAGCGTGTCGAGGCTCGGCTCGATCCGGTCCCAGGCGTCGGCGGTGGGCCGCTCGGGCGCCGCCGCACGGTTCGACGCGGGCAGGAAGTCGATGAAGTCGCGCGCCGCGAGCAGCGCCTCGATATCGTCCTCGAACGCGACATCGGCGACGCTGGTCTTGGTAGTGTGCGTGACCGCGCCCCCCAGCGCCTCCTGCGTCACCACCTCGTTGGTCACCGTCTTCACCACCTCGGGGCCGGTGACGAACATGTAGCTTGAATCCTTCACCATGAAGATGAAGTCGGTCATCGCCGGCGAGTAGACCGCCCCGCCCGCGCACGGCCCCATGATCAGGCTGAGCTGCGGCACCACCCCGCTGGCGAGCACGTTGCGCTGGAACACCTCGGCATAGCCGCCGAGGCTCGCCACGCCCTCCTGGATACGCGCGCCGCCGCTGTCGTTCAGGCCGATCACGGGCGCGCCGACCTTCATCGCCATGTCCATGATCTTGCAGATCTTCTGCGCGTGCCGCTCGGACAGCGAGCCGCCGAAAACGGTGAAGTCCTGGCTGAACACGAAGACCAGGCGCCCGTTGATCGTGCCCGACCCGGTGACGACGCCGTCGCCCGGGATGACTTGCGCCTCCATCCCGAAGTCGACGCAATTATGCTCGACAACATGTCGAGCTCCTCGAAGCTGCCCTCGTCGAGCAGGACGTCGAGCCGCTCGCGCGCG
>JAKONL010000438.1 GCA_022701965.1 Burkholderiaceae bacterium
GCGTAGCCGTCGGGGTTCTCGAGCGCGATCAGCGCGAAGTCGGCATCGGCGCGTGCCGCGAGCACGTGTGCCGCGCGCAGCGCGCCGACCACGCCGGACGTCTCGTTGGCATGCTGGCCACCGCTCACGATCACCGCCGGCACCAGCGCACCGTGCGCGCGTCGCGTGCCGAGCACGCTCCGGCCCTGCCGGGTGACGGCCGCGAATGGCGTGCCGTCGATCGCCGCCATCTCGCGTGCGATGCGCGCCGGCGTGAGTGGCGCGACGACTTCGGCGAGCGACATCGTGTCGCCCTGTCCAGGCGCCTCCGCGTCGTCGCGCAGTGCCGGATACGAACGCAGCGCGATCCGCACCGACACGCTCCCGTCCAAGCTCGCGCGCACGTCCGGCACGATCTGTCCCGGCTGCAGCCGCCGGTCGCCCAGGGGTCGACCGCTGCGCTGCTGAAAGGTCTCGAGCAGCGAGAAATACAGGTCTTCGTGCATCGCCTCGTGCAGATCGATCCAGGCGGCGCCGGGCGGGCGCGGCGAATCGGGCAGGTCGATGCGGATGTCGAGCCGTTCGAAGTACGGCTCTGTGGTCGGCCAGTCGTGGTGGTGCAGCGCGCGCATCGCGAGATGGAAGACTTCCTCGTAGTCGGCGCTGCGCGGTGCGCCGTCGAACCAGGCGCAGGGCGACAGCACCTCGTTGCCGAGCAGGTCCCGGTGGAAGCGGTTCGGCGCGAAGACGCTGTCGATGCGTTGCCGGCCGTCGTGCCAGTGCAGCTCGACCTCGTAGCGCGGCACGGCCTCGGAGGCGGCCTGCGCTTCGAGATGGAGTGCGACGCCGGCCAGCATGTCGGCCAGCGGGTAGGCCTCCAGCGAGAAGCGGCGCGGCGACGCGTTCGGATGGACCGGATAGCGCACCGTGACGCTCGACAGCCCGTCGATGTCGACTTCTTCCTCGAAATGGTGGACGAGCGGCTTGTAGGCGCTGCGAAAGCGCACCCGCACGCCGGCGTCGGCCAGCCTGCGTTCGGCCGCGCGGCGTGCCGTCGCACCTTCGAAAAGCCAGGCTTCGAACGGCGTGCCGGCGCTGCCCGCGGCGGTGGTGGTGGTGAGCGACGCCAGCAGCTCGTCGGTCCACGCGTCGAGCGTGCGCGGCAACCGGCGGTCGAGAAGAACGGTCGTGGTCATGCTTTTCCGAGCGGGTCGAGACGGTCGCGCAGCCAGTCGCCGAGCAGGTTCAGGCCGAGCACCGTGAGCATGATCGCCAGCCCCGGGAAGACGCTCACCCACCAGGCCGTCTGCAGGTAGTTGCGGCCATCGGCCAGCATGCCGCCCCAGGTCGGGATCTGCGGGTCGACGCCCAGGCCGAGGAAGGTCAGGCTGCTTTCGAGCAGGATGTTCTCCGCGACGTTGAGCGTCATCAGGATCACCACCGGGCCGAGCACGTTCGGCACGATGTGGTGCCGCACCATCGACAGGTCGCGCACGCCGAAGGCCCGCGCCGCCTGGACGAACTCGCGCTCGCGCAGCGACAGCACCAGCCCACGCACGAGGCGCGCGTACTGCACCCACTGCGACAGGATCATGAAGAGGATGATGTTGCCCAGGCCGCCGCCGAGGATCGAGATGAAGGTCAGCGCGATCAGGATGAAGGGCAGGGCGAGCTGCACGTCGACGCAGCGCATCAGGAACATGTCCCAGAAGCCGCGGTAGTAGCCGGCGACCAGCCCGACGATCACGCCGACCGTGACCGAGCCGGCCACCGAGACGAAGCCGACGAACAGCGAGATGCGCCCGCCGAGCAGCACGCGTTCGAGCACGTCGCGCCCGAGCGGGTCGGTGCCCAGCAGGTGGCGCCATTGCGTGAACGGCGCGGTAAGCCGTGCGGCCAGGTCCATGCGCGTGCCGAGGTCGGGGAAGATCAGCGGCGAGACCAGTGCCAGCGTGAGCATCGTGCCGACCAGCAGCACGCCGACGACGAATTCGAGCGAGCGCAGGTGGCGCCAGCGGTCGGGCCTGGCGTCGCCGGCCGTGGTGGCGATGACGGCTGCGGGAGCGATGGGGGTTGTCATGGAGGCGGTGCCCTCAACCGTTGCGGATGCGCGGGTCGACCAGGCCGTAGGCCAGGTCCACCAGCAGGTTGGCGAACACCACCAGAAGCGCCAGTACCGTCACCGAGGCCTGCAGCACCGGATAGTCGCGCGCCGAGATGGCGTCGAAGGCCAGCGTGCCCATGCCGGGCCAGTTGAAGACCTTCTCGACCACCACCAGCCCGCCGATCATCTTGCCGAACTGCAGCCCGATGTAGGTGATGAGCGGGATGGCGCAGTTGCGCAGCGCGTGCTTGTAGAGCACCACGCTGTTCCTCAGGCCCTTGGCGCGCGCGACCATGATGTATTGCGCGCCCAGCGTTTCCAGCATCGAGGTGCGCACCAGCCGCACGTTGGTGGCCGAGAAGATGATCGCCATGGTCAGCGTCGGCATGATCAGGCTCACCGGGCCGTCCCAGCCCGAGGGCGGCAGCAGCGGGAAGGTGATCGACAGCAGCAGCACCAGCATGATCGCCAGCCAGAAGTTCGGGAACGACAGGCCGATCAGCGAGCCGATGCGGATCGCCTGGTCGACCGGGCCGCCCTGGTGCACCGCCGCCTGGATGCCCAGCGGGATCGAGATCAGCAGCGACAGCAGCAGCGAGGCGCCGGCCAGCGCGAGCGTCGCGGGCAGCGCGTCGCCGATGAGCTGGGACACCGGCGTCCCGCCGAGGAAGCTGCGGCCGAAGTCGCCCACCACCATGCCCTTGAGGAATTCCGCGTACTGCACCGGGAACGGCCGGTCGAGGCCGAGGCCGGTGCGGATGTTCTGCAGGTCCTGCTCGGTGACGCTGCCCGCGCCCTGGGCCAGCATGATGGCCGGGTCGCCGGAGAGCCGCACCGCGTACGAGACGAAGAGCGTGACCACCAGGATCACGAACGCGGCCTGCAGCAGCCGCTTGAAGAGAAAACCGAGCATGGGACCTGTTCTGCGCGCTGGAAGTTATTCGACCGTGGCTTCGACGAAGCGGAAGCGGCCGTCGGCCGGCAGCGCGAGGTTCTTCGCGCGCTTGTTGACGCCGTAGACCGTGTTCAGGCTGTAGAGCGGCATCTCGAGCGCCTGGTCGGCGACGTAGCGGCCGATCTCCTGCAGCGTGGTCTTGCGCGCGGCCTGGTCCCAGGTGTTGCGCTGGGTGTGCAGCATCGCGTTGAGCTTGGCGTCGTCGTCGAACGGGTTCCAGCGCTGCTTGGTGTAGTACATCGAGTAGGCGGTGTTGTCGTAGTCGAAGGTCCAGCCGCCCCACTGGTTCTGCCACATCTCGCCGGTCTTGCCGTTGGGGATGGTGTCGTTGAGCAGCACGTTGGTCTCGTACGGCTTGAGCGCCACCTGCACGCCCACGGCCTGCAGGTACGCCGCCACGGCCTGCGAGACCTCGCGGAAGTTGCTGTCCGGGCCGCGGAAGTCGAGCTGGATCTGCGTGCCGGGCTTGACGCCGGCCTTCGCCAGCATCGCCTTGGCCTGTGCCGGATTGAAGGGCAGCGGCTTGAGGGCCGGGTCGTAGCCGAACGAGAGTTCGCCCTGGAAGCTGGCGATCGGCTTGGCCTGGCCCAGCAGGATGGTCTTGATGATGGCGTCGCGGTCGACCGCCATGGTGAGCGCCTTGCGCACCTGCACGTCCTTCATGATGCCGCGCTGGGTGTTGTAGCGCAGCGCCAGCGCCACCGGGCCGTCCATGCTCACCACCGCGAGCTTCGGGTCCTTCTTGAGCGTCTCGATCAGCGCCAGCGGCACCTGGTTGGCGACGTCGACGCGGCCGGCCTGCAGCTCTGCGGCCTGTGTGGCCGGCTCGGCGATGAAGCGGTAGACGAGCGAGTCGACCTTGGGCGCACCGCCCCAGTAGTCCGCGTTCTTCTCGAACGACAGGCTGACCTTGGGCTTGTAGTCGGTGAACCTGAACGGGCCGGTGCCGACCGGATTCATGCCGAAGAACTGGCTGCCCTTTTCCTTGATGTACTTCGGCGGCACGATCATCGCGCCGTAGCCGGCGAGCTTGGTCAGGAGCACCGGGTCGGGCGACTTCAGGATCATGTCGACGGTCGTCGGATTCACCACCACGACCTTGTCGATCGAGGCGTAGTTCGACTGCTGCGGTCCTTTCTTGCCTTCCTCGCCCAGCAGGCGGTCGAAGGTGAACTTGACGGCCTCGGCGTCGAACGGTTCGCCGTTGTGGAACTTGACGTTCGGGCGCAGCGTGAAGCGGATCTTGGTGTTCTTGTCCATGAACTCCCACTTGGTGGCCAGCGCCGGCACCAGCTTCATGTCGGGCGTGCGCATGATCAGGCCGTCGAACACCTGGCCGCCGACGGCGCCCCAGGAGACCAGGAAGGTCGCGATCGGGTCCCAGTTGCCCGGGTCCTGGTGCAGGGCGACGGTCAGGGTGCCGGCGGCTTGCGCGGACGTCATGGCGAGCGGGCTGCAGAGGGCGGCGAGCGCCAGACTGGAGGCGAGCAGGGAGCGCTTGAAGGTTCGGGTCATGGTCGGCTCTTTCGGTGAGATGGGAACGGTTCTTGAAAATCGGGGATGCGGCGCTCAGTCGACGACCTGCGCCACGCGGTGGTCGCGCGAGAGGTCGACCATTTGCAGGATGGCCGGCTCGTCGCCGACCTTGCGCATGGGGCTCGGAATCTCGCCTTCGATCAGCGAGGTGTCCTTGCGCCGGCCGGGCTCCGCCACCGGCACCGCGGCCAGCAGCTTGCGCGTGTACGGGTGCGCCGGCGTCTCGAACACCGCCTGGCGCGTGCCGATCTCGACGATCTGGCCCAGGTACATGACGGCGACGCGGTGGCTGATCTTCTCGACCACCGCCATGTCGTGCGTGATGAACAGGTACGACAGCCCGCGCTCGGCCTGCAGCGCCATCAGCAGGTCGATGATCTGCGCCTGGATCGACACGTCCAGCGCCGACACCGACTCGTCCGCGATGATGAGCTTCGGGTCGCACGACAGCGCCCTGGCGATGCAGACGCGCTGGCGCTGTCCACCCGAGAACTCGT
>JAKONL010000439.1 GCA_022701965.1 Burkholderiaceae bacterium
TGCCGCATCGTTAGGATTCGCCCTCTCTCATGGCGCCCCAATGATCTCCGTCACCTCCCGCAGAATCTTTCTCGGCGCTTGCGTCATCGCGATCGCGTTCAACCTCCGGCCCGTGTTCTCCAGCCTCTCGGTGGTGCTGCCGGAGATCGTCGCCTCCACCGGCCTGTCGGCCGCGGGCGCCAGCGCGCTGACGACGCTGCCGGTGATCTGCCTCGGTCTGTTCGCGATGCTCGCGCCGGCGCTCGGGCGCCGCCTCGGCATGGAGCGCGCGCTGCTCGGCTGCATGGTCTGCATCACGCTGGGCACGGCGCTGCGCGGGACGGGCAGCGTGCCGGTCCTGTTCGTCGCCTCGGCGCTTGCGGGCGCGGGCATCGCGGTGAGCAACGTGCTGCTGTCCGGCTTGGTCAAGCGCGACTTCGCCGACCGTTCCGCGCTGATGATGGGCCTCTACACCATGGCGGTGTGCGGCGGCGCGGCCACCGGCGCGGGCCTGACCGTGCCGCTGGAGCATGCGATGGGCGGCGGCTGGACCGGCGCGCTCGCGATCTGGGCCCTACCCGCGCTCGTCGGCACGCTGCTCTGGGCGCCGCATGCGCTGGCGAGCCGGCCGCTCGCGAGCGAATCCGGCCACACCGTGCGTGGCCTCTGGCGCGACCGGGTGGCCTGGCAGGTCACGCTGTTCATGGGGCTGCAGTCGGCGCTCGCGTACTCGACGATGGGCTGGCTCGCGCCGATCCTGCGCGAGCGCGGGCTGTCGGCCGAGACGGCCGGTTTCGTGGTGTCGGTGTCGGTGCTCTGCCAGCTCGCGACCTGCCTGCTGGTGCCGGCCGTCGCGTTCCGCCAGCGCGATCAGGTGGCGCTCACCGTCGGGCTGGTCGCGCTCACGATCGCCACCATGCTGGGCTGCATGTTCGCGCCGCTCGGCGGGATCTGGGTCTGGGCGGTGCTGCTCGGACTGGCGCAGGGCGGCACCTTCGCTCTGGCGCTCACGCTGATCGTGATGCGCTCGCCGGACTCTCACGTCGCGGCGCACCTGTCGGGCATGGCGCAGGGCATCGGCTACCTGGTCGCGGCCTGCGGGCCGATGGCGGTGGGCCTGATCCGGGCCGCCACCGGCAGCTTCGACGCCTCGGCGCTGCTGTTCTGCGCGATCGGCGTGGTGCTGGCGGTGGTCGGCGCGGGCGCGGGCCGGGCCCGGCTCGTCGGTGCGGTGACGGTGCCGAGGGCATCGCGGGCCCGGGCCGGAGACGTGCGATGACAGCCACGGCGCTCATCGTCACCCTGCAGATGGAGCCGCAGGCGGCCGAGCGGTTCACGGCACTGCGGCGGACGCACTTCCCGCCGGAGCGCAACTGGCTCGACGCCCACGTGACGCTCTTCCACGCGCTGCCGACCGAAGCGCGCGACCAGGTGCTGCGCGACGTCGGCGAGGTGGCCGGTGCGACCAGCGCCTTCGACATGAACGTCGATCGCCTCCTGTTCCTCGGACGTGGCGTGGCCTACGGCATCACGTCGCCGGAGACGACGGGCATCCGCCGCGACCTCGCCGCGCGATGGGATGCGCTGCTCTCGCGGCAGGACCGGAACTGGCACGGCCGGCTCCACGTCACGGTGCAGAACAAGGTCGACCCGGCGGTCGCGCGGGCGCTGCATGCGGAGCTCCAGAGAGGCTTCACGCCTCGGCAGATCACGGCGACGGGCCTCCAGATCTGGAACTACGTCGGCGGGCCGTGGGAGCCCGTCGCGACGCTGCCTTTCATCGACTGATCACACCGCTCGACCGGGGCGCCGTCGATCACGCATTTGCTGCTTCGAATGCGACGGACCGGGCGATCTCGAGATGGTCGGCCGGAGAATTCGGTGTCAGCAGCTGGCCGTCGAAATCGATCTGGGCAGCACCGTTCATGCCGCGGAAAAATCGAAGGTTGTGGAGAACGACGCCGTTCTGTTGGACGGAAGTATGAATTTCGTTGCCGACGCCTTGCATTCGCAAGCCGTGGAAGTCGGACTGCTCGGCATTGACGGGTCCCAGCTTGATGGCCGAGTTCCATGACGCTCCGCTCGGCCAGAAGGACAAGGCCTCGTCGGCCAGTGAAACGGCGCTGTCGTAGGTCGTGTCATTCGGTGCGATGCCGCCCTGGTCCCGCACCGCGAACGTCGCGTTGAATGCACTCGTCGAACGCGCGGATGGAGCGCAATCGCGAGTGAATTTTTTCGCTGAGGACCTGCCGTCGGTTTGGGGTTCGCTCGTCGCAACGCGCTGCGAAACGAAGGCGGACGGCGTCGAATGTAGGGATGGCATGCGCACGGTGTACTCCTGGATCGATGAAGAGCCGGAATCTAGGTGTCCGCCGGTCGCGGCGATCTAGGATGCGTCCGAGACTGCGACGGGCTGGGTTCGATCCAAGTCGATTCCAGGCTTCGCGCCGTCATCGGCGACCGTATCCCCCAGCACCGGCAACAACCCCAGCAACGCCCGCAGCAGCGGCGAATCGTCCTCCCGCCGCCACACCGCCAACGTATCGATATACGTCTTCTCGCCCTGGATCGGCCGGTACGCCACGCCCTCGCGATGCAGCGCCTCGACGCAGGCCGGCACCAGCGCGACGCCGACGCCGCCCGACACCAGGCTCACGATGGTGTTCATCTGCCGCGCCGGGAACATGCGCGGGCTGAAGCCGCGCCGCATGCAGGTCGCGACGATCGCGTCGAACATCTGCGGCCCGAAGTGGCGCTCGAAGCCGAGAAAGCGTTCGCCGGCGAAATCCTCCAGCGCGACGCTGCCGGAGCCGGGCCCGGCGAGCGGATGCGTCTGCGGCATCGCGAGGATCAGCGCGTCGCTCTGCAGCAGCCGCGAGCCCAGCGTCGCGGGCAGGCTCGACGGCTGCAGCACCAGCCCGAGGTCGAGCCGGCCGGCCTCGACGTCGCCGATGATCTGGTCGGTCGTGCCTTCCCAGAGCGCGATCTCCGCGCGTTCGTTGTCCTCGGAGAACTGCCGGAGCGCGCCGGGCAGGAAGGAATAGGCCGGCAGGCTGATGAAGCCGAGCGAGATCGATCCCGTGAGCCCGGCCGCCGCGTCCCGGGCACGCCGGCGAAGCGTTTCCAGTCCGACCAGCACCACGCGCGCATCGCGCAGGGTCTGCTCGCCGGCACGCGTGATCGCGATCCGGCGCGACGTGCGCTCGAACAAAGTAACGCCCAGTTCTTCCTCCAGTTCCCTGATGGCGAGACTCACGGGCGGCTGCGACAGGTTGAGACGCTTCGCGGCCCGACCGAAGTGAAGCTCTTCGGCGACGGCGACGAGACATCGGAGATGGCGGATTTCCATCGATCCGATTATCGGATCGATCGATATGAATTGTGGATTTGATCCTATCGATATCCGCTTCTAGACTTTCGGCCATACCGAACGGCGCCGGCATACAGCACGGCGCAAGGAGACAACAACATGCA
>JAKONL010000440.1 GCA_022701965.1 Burkholderiaceae bacterium
TCAGCGCGCAGCCGGAGAGTTCGCAGCCGCGCGCGATGCCGCCCACCACCGCGGCGGCCGTGTCGACGTCGAGCTTGCCGCAGGCGAAGTAGTCGAGGAAGAACAGGGGCTCGGCGCCCTGCACCAGCACGTCGTTCACGCTCATGGCGACCAGATCGATGCCCACGGTGTCGTGCATGTTCCATTCGAACGCCAGACGCAGCTTGGTGCCGACGCCGTCGGTGCCGCTCACCAGCACCGGTTCCTTGTAGCGCTTGGGCACCTCGAACAGCGCGCCGAAGCCGCCGATGCCGGCCAGCACGCCTTCGCGCATCGTCTTCTTCGCCAGTGGCTTGATGCGGTCGACCAGCGCGTCGCCGGCATCGATGTCGACGCCAGCGTCCTTGTAGCTGAGCGGGGTGGGCGAGTTGGAAGTCATGGCGGTCGGACGGTTTGGAAGCCGGAAGAAGGATGGACGACGAGGCGGTGGCCGGGAAGCCCGGACGGGCCGACGACGGGTGCCACTTGCAACGAATGCGGCGGCGCCCATGGCCGCGGTGGCCGGGCCGATAGAATTCGCCACGATTTTAAGGGCCGACCGGCCCGGCCCCATGAACCCTTCTTTCGCGTCCTCCGTGCCACGGCAGCCGCCCGCTTCGCTCCCGGCATGAAGCAGCTCGCGCTCGACATCGGACTGGCGAGCGGGCCCACGCTGTCCGGCTTCTACGCGGGCCCCAACGAGCCGGTGCTGCGCCATCTCGAGCCCTGGGTCGACGATGCGCCGCCGCTGGCCGGCCAGTCGCCGGTGCCGGTCTACCTGTGGGGCGAGAGCGGCAGCGGCAAGACGCACCTGCTCGAGGCCGTGCGCAGCGCCCTGCGCGAGCGCGGTGCGCTGGTCGGCGTGCTGCATGCCGGCACGACGCAGCCCCTGGAGTTCGACGAACGCTGGGGCGCGGTGCTGATGGACGACGTGCATCTCTACAACCCGGTGCAGCAGCATGTCGCCTTCACATGGTTCGTCACCGCGCATGCGCTGCAGCGCGGCGTGCTCGCCACCGGTGCGTTGCCGCCGGCCGACCTCGCCCTGCGCGAGGACCTGCGCACGCGGCTCGGCTGGGGCCACGTCTTCCATCTGCAGCTGCTCGACGAGGCCGAGCGCCGCGCCGTGCTGCGCCAGGCCGCCGACGCCCGCGGCGTGCTGCTGGCCGACGAAGTGCTCGACTACATGCTGCACCGCTTCAGCCGCGACCTCGGCAGCCTCATGGAGCTGCTCGACCAGCTCGACGGCTATGCCCTGCAGACGCAACGCGCGGTGACGATCCCGCTGATCCGCTCGATGCTCGAGAACCAGTAGGTCACACCGCCCCTCCGAACGAACCTCCCGGAGCGCCTGGCGCCCGGCTTCCCCAGTCCTTCCAATGATCAAGACCTTCATCGACAAATTGCTCGGCAAGTCCGCCGGGTCGGCCCGCGGCGCCAAGTCGCGCTTCGGCAAGCGCGAGGAGGTGGCGGCCAGCGTCCACGGCATCGACCCGTCGCTGGTCGACGAGCGCGCGAAGAACGTCGTCACCACCCTCCAGGACGCCGGCTATGAAGCCTATGTCGTGGGCGGTGCGGTGCGCGACCTGCTGCTGGGCCTGCGGCCCAAGGACTTCGACGTCGCCACCAACGCCACGCCCGAGCAGGTCAAGAGCCTGTTCCGGCGCGCCTTCATCATCGGGCGGCGCTTTCGCATCGTGCACGTGGTGTATGGCCGTGGTCGCGAACACGAGGTCATCGAGGTCTCGACCTTCCGCGCCTACATGGACAACGCCGCGGCCGAGCAGGTCAAGGGCAACGAGCGCACCAGCAAGGGCGAGCTCGCCGGCATGACGCATGCCGTCGATGCCAGCGGACGCGTGCTGCGCGACAACGTCTGGGGACCGCAGGAGGAGGACGCGGCACGGCGCGACTTCAGCGTCAACGCCATGTACTACGACCCGGCCAGCCAGGTGGTGGTGGACTATCACGGCGGCATCCGGGATGCCCGCAAGCTGGTGCTGCGCATGATCGGCGACCCCGTCACGCGCTATCGCGAGGATCCGGTGCGCATCATCCGAGCGATCCGCTTCTCGGCCAAGCTCGCCGCCCTGGGCTTCGAGATCGAGCCCAAGACGGCCGCGCCCCTGATCGAGTCGGCCCGGCTGCTCGCCGACGTGCCGCAGAGCCGCCTGTTCGACGAGATGCTCAAGCTGCTGCAGACCGGTCATGCCATCGCCACCATCGCGCAATTGCGCAAGCTGGGGCTGGCGCGAGGCATCTATCCGCTGCTCGACGTGATCGTCGAGCGTGCCGACCAGCCCTTCGTCAAGGCCGCGCTGCAGGACACCGACCGCCGCGTGGCCGAGGGCAAGCCGGTCGCCCCGAGCTTCCTGCTGGCCTGCGTGCTGTGGGCCGACGTGCGCGACGGCTGGGCCCAGCGACTGGAGGGTCGCCATGGCCAGCGCGGCATGCCGGCCTTCCCGGCGCTGCAGGAGGCGATCGACGAGGTGTTCGACACCCGCATCGGCGATGTCTCGGGCCGCGGCAAGCTCGGCGGCGACATGCGCGAGATCTGGATGATGCAGCCGCGCTTCGACAAGCGCGTTGGCTCGACGCCCTACAGCCTGGTCGAGCAGGCGCGCTTCCGCGCCGCCTTCGACTTCATGCGGCTGCGCGCCGATGTCGGCGAGGTCGGCGAGGCGATCGCCGAGTGGTGGCAGGAATTCAGCACCGCCGACGACCTGCGTCGCCAGGACCTGCTCGACCAGGTGCGCGAGGAGCAGAAGCCGGCGGCCCGCACGCGGGTGCGGGTGCGCCAGTCGGCAGGCGCGGGCGACGCGCAGCGGTCGTCGCCGGCCCCGCAGCCGCGCGGCGACGCTGGCGAGTACGAGGCGCGCAACGAAGCCGACGAGGCCGGCGACGAGGGTGGCCCGGCCGTGCCGCCCGACGGCGAGGCGGCTCCCCGCAAGCGCCGGCGGCGGCGCAAGCCGCGTGGCGGCGGCGGCGAGGGTGGCTCCGAGGGTTCGTCGGGCGCATCGGAGGCGGGCGGCGGCGGTCACGACGCATGACCCGGGCCTTCATCGCGCTCGGCGCCAATCTGGGCGATGCGCGTGCCGTGGTGCTGCAGGCGATGGAGGGTCTCGACGGCCTGGCGGGCAGCCGTGTCACGGCGCGCTCCTCGCTCTATCGGAGCGCGCCGGTCGATGCCACGGGACCGGATTTCATCAATGCCGTGGTCGCCCTCGACACGATGCTCGCCCCCGAGGCATTGCTGGCCGAGCTGCAGCGCCTGGAACGGGCCGCGGGCCGCGAGCGGCCGTACCGCAACGCCCCGCGCACGCTCGATCTCGACCTGCTGAGCCATGGCGAGGCGGCGCTGCGTACCGACCATCTGACCCTGCCGCATCCACGCATGCACGAGCGGGCCTTCGTCCTGCAACCGCTCGCAGAGATCGCGCCCGCGCTGGTCACGGCGGCGCAGCTCGATGCCGTGGCCGGTCAGACCATCGAAAGGCTCTGAGAACCACCGTGTCGTGCCGGGGCGCGGAGCCGCGCCGGCGCGGCGGCAAAGTCGGGCCCTTACACTCGCGGCTGTCACGAAATCGTCATTGCGACGACACACGCATCGTTTAAGGAGCCAACGTCATGTTCGGCAAGCTGCTGCCCCGAGAGGGCAATTTTTTTGAGATGTTCAACCAGCACGCGGAGCGCATCGTCGAGGCCGCGCGTGCCTTCGAGAACCTGGTCG
>JAKONL010000478.1 GCA_022701965.1 Burkholderiaceae bacterium
CCTACACGCGCATCGGCATCCAGCTCACCGAGACGGCCGACGAGGACGGCGGCTCGCACGCGTCGGCCGACGCGACGGCCCCGGACGCACTGGCGCCGCTGATGAACGCGCTGGTGACCACGATCTACGGCGGCACCAACGAGATCCAGCGCAACATCCTGTCGCGGCAGGTGCTGGGCCTGCCGGTCTGATCGCATGGACCATCCGCACCGCTCCCCGCGTCTGGCCGACCTGCTGGCCCGGTGGGCCGAGACCCGACCCGGCCACACCGCGCTGAAGACGCCCGAGGTCGCGCTCACCTTCGCCGAACTGCTGGCGCGCACGCGCGACGCGCAGGACGAGCTGTGCGCGTTCGGCGTCGTCGCCGGCGACGTGGTCGCGTTCCAGCTGCCGAACTGGGTCGACGCCTTCGTGCTGTACCACGCGCTGCTCGGCATGGAGGCGGCCGCGCTGCCGCTGATGCCCGCGTTGCGCGACCGCGAACTGGCCTACATGCTCGACGAGGTGCGGCCGCGGCTCTTCGTCACGCTGCCCGCCTGGCGGGGGTTCGATCACGCGGCGATGGCGCATCGCGTGTGCGGCGCGTCCACGCGCGCCGTGCTGATGCGGGCGCCGGGCGAACCCGGCCCGCTGCTTCGCGCTCATGGCGACGCCCCGGACGGGTCCGCGCCGCGTCCGTCCCTGCCCCCCGGCGTCTGCAGCCTCATCTTCACGTCGGGCACCAGCGGCCGGCCCAAGGCGGTGCTCTACACGCACGAGGGCCTCGGCATCGAGGGACGCGAGATGGCCGCGGCCGACGCGATCTCCGGTGACGACGTGCTCTTCGTGCCGCCGGCGATCGGGCACGTCTCGGGCCTCTCCTTCGGCGTCCACATGGCGATGCACGCGGGCGCCACCGTCTGCCTGCTGCCCGACTGGAAGCCGGAGAGCGCGGTCGCGCTGATCGAGCGTGAGCGCTGCACCTGGACCGCCGGCGCGACGCCGTTCCTGCAGGGCGTGGTCGCGGCGGCGACCGAACGGCCCGAGGCGCTCGCCAGCCTGCGCGTGTTCCGCTGCGGCGGCGCCTCGGTGCCGCCGGACCTGGTGCGCCGGGCGCGGGCGCTGGGCATCGACGCCTACCGCTCCTACGGCCTGTCCGAGCACCCGACCGTCTCCGGCCGCGCCGGCCAGCCCGAGGAGGTCTGCGTGAATGCCGACGGCACGGTGCATCCGCAAATCGAGATCCGCATCGCCGATCCGGACCATCCCGCCGATCCGGCGCGCGACCGTGCGCCGGGCGAGCAGGGCGAGATCCTCACGCGCGGGCCGGACCGGTCGTCGGGCTACCTGCGCGCGAGCGAGACGGCCGCCTCGCGCGTCGACGGCTGGCTGCTCACCGGCGACCTCGGCACGCTCTCGGCCGGCCGCGTGCTGCGCATCACCGGGCGCAAGAAGGACATGATCATCCGCAAGGGCGAGAACATCAGCGCGCGCGAGATCGAGGACCTGCTGCTCGCGCATCCGGCGCTCGCCGACGTGGCGGTGGTCGGCGTGCCCGATGCCGAACGCGGCGAGATGGTGTGCTGCGTGGCGGTGCGGCGCGACAGCGCATCGGCCACGCTCGCCGACCTGTGCGGCCACCTGCGCGGCCAAGGCCTGGCCGCCTTCAAGCTGCCCGAGCGCCTGGTGGTCTGGCCCGAGCTGCCCTACAACGCGGGCGGCAAGGTGCTCAAGCAGGTGATTCGCGACACCCTCGCCAAGGAGACGGCACCGTGATTGCTTCAAATTCGGATTCGGGCTCGGCTCATCGCCGTCTGGCACTGCGTTTCGCGGCGGTCGCGGTCGTCGCGGCCGCCGGCCTCGGCGTCGCCGCTTCGACGCGCGCGCAACAGCCGCCGGCCTTCCCGTCGCGCGCGGTCACGATGGTGGTGCCCTACGCACCCGGCGGGCTCAGCGACGGCATCGGCCGGCTGATCGCGCAACGCCTGGGCGAGAAATGGAAGCAGCCGGTGGTCGTCGAGAATCGCCCGGGCGGCGGCACCATCATCGGCACGCAGGCGGTGGCGCGGTCGGCGCCCGACGGGCACACGATCCTGCTGACCAGCTTCGGCTACACGCTCAACCAGGTCCTGGTGAAGAACCTGCCCTACGACGCCGCCGCGCTGGCGCCGCTCAACATGGTCGCGCTCGCGCCCAACGTGCTCTACGTGCATCCTTCGGTCGGCGCCTCGAGCGTCGACGAGCTGATCGCGATGGCGCGGAAGAACCCCGGCAAGCTGACCTTCGCCTCCTCGGGCAACGCCAGCAGCCCGCACATGGCGGTGGAGCTGTTCGCCTCGGTGACGAAGACCGACATCGTCCACGTGCCGTACAAGGGAACCGGTCCGGCGATGGCCGACGTGCTCGGCGGCCAGGTGACCGGCATCTTCGACACGCTGCAGTCGATGCAGTACGCGAAGTCCGGCAGGCTCAGGGCACTGGCCGTCGCGACCCCGAACCGGATGCCGGCCGCGCCCGACGTCCCGACCTTCGCGGAGGCCGGACTTCCGGCGATGGAGATGGCGAGCTGGTGGGGCTACTTCGTGCCGGCCGCGACGCCGGCGGGAGTGCGCCGGAAGCTCTTCGACGACATCCAGGACGTGCTTTCGTCGCCCGACACGCAGGCCCGGATCACGGCGCTGGGCGCCGAGCCGAGCGTGGTCGGGCAGGCGGAGTTCGTGCGATTCCTGGGCAGCGAGCGAGAACGTTGGACCCGGGTGACGCGCGAGCGTCACATCACCCTCGACTGAACTTTGGAAAACAAGGAGACAAGAGCATGAACGAACGATCTTTCAACGCCATGCGCCGGGCGATCGCGGTGGGCGCGGTGGCCGCTGCCGCTCTCGGCGGCCTGGCCGCAAGCGGCGTGGCGTCGGCGCAGGACTATCCGGCGCGCCCGCTGAAGCTGGTGGTGCCGTTCGCGCCCGGCGGCGGCGCCGACATCGTGGCCCGCGCGATCGCGACGCCGCTGTCCAGGCGTCTCGGCCAGCCGGTGGTCGTGGACAACCGACCGGGCGGCGGCGGCACCATGGGCGCGGACGCGGTCGCCAAGGCGCCGGCCGACGGCTACACGCTGCTCTACACGACGCCCGGCCCGCAGTTCACCAACCCGTACCTCATGGACAAGCTCCCGTACGACCCGGTCAAGGACCTGGTCCCGGTCACGCAGGTGGCCGTGGTGCCCAGCGTGCTGGTGGTCAACAAGACCGTGCCGGCCACCAACCTGAAGGAGCTCATCGCCTATGCGCGCGCCAACCCGGGCAAGCTGAATTTCGCCAGCGCGGGCATCGGCTCGTCGAGCCACCTGGCCGGCGAACTGCTCAAGTACAGCGCCAAGATCGACATCGTCCACGTGCCCTACCGCGGCACCGGCGCGGCGCTGCAGGACCTGCTCGGCGGCAACGTGTCGATGGCCATCGACAGCATCGCGGTCTACCGCTCGCACATCGAGGCCGGCACGCTGCGCGCGATCGCGGTATCGACGAAGGAGCGCTCGCCGGTGCTGCCCGGCGTGCCGCCGATCGCCGACGAGCTGCCCGGCTTCGAGGGCTCGCCGATCAACTACATCAGCGTGCGCGGCGGCACGCCCGCGCCCCTCGTCGCGCGCCTGAACCGCGAAATCAACGCCGTGCTCGACACGCCCGAGGTGCGCGCCAGCCTGATCGCCAGCGGCGTGGTGCCCAAGGGCGGCACGCCCGAGGAGATGGCCGCCATCGTGCGCAGCGAATCGGCCAAGTGGAAACAGGTGATCCAGATCTCGGGCGCGCGGATGGAGTGACGCCAGGGCGACGCCGCATCGACCGCGGCGGTGGTTGAATCCGTGGCATTCCAACGCGCATCCCGACCAAGGAAACACCATGTTCGCCGAACCCTCCGCCAAGACCCAGGACCTGCTGCAGCGCATGCGGCAGTTCTTCGACCAGCACATCTATCCGAACGAGGCCCGCTACAACGAGGAGATGGACGCGTTCCGCCGCCAGGGCAACGCCTGGCAGGTCTCGCCGCTGATCGAGGAACTCAAGCCGATCGCGCGCGCCGCCGGCCTGTGGAACATGTTCCTGCCGCACGACTACCGCGGCGTGCCCGGCATCTCGAACCTCGACTACGCGCCGCTGTGCGAGATCATGGGCCGGGTGTCGTGGTCGGGCGAGGTCTTCAACTGCTCGGCGCCCGACACCGGCAACATGGAGACCTTCGAGCGCTACGGCACCGAGGCGCAGAAGGACCGCTGGCTGACGCCGCTGCTCGCCGGCGAGATCCGCTCCGGCTTTCTCATGACCGAGCCGGCCGTGGCTTCGTCGGACGCGACCAACATCCAGTGCAGCATCCGCCGCGAAGGCGACGAGTACGTGATCAACGGACGCAAGTGGTATTCGTCGGGCGTCGGCAGTCCGCACTGCAAGATCATGATCGTCATGGGCAAGACCGACCCCGATGCGCCGCGCCATTCGCAGCAGTCGATGGTGCTGGTGCCGCGCGACACCCCCGGCGTCACGGTGCTGCGTCACCTCTCGGTGCTCGGCTACGACGACGCGCCGCACGGCCACATGGAAGTGCTGCTGGAGAACGTGCGCGTGCCGGCCTCGAACATCCTGCTGGGCGAAGGCCGCGGCTTCGAGATCGCCCAGGGACGCCTCGGCCCCGGCCGCATCCACCACTGCATGCGCTCCATCGGCGCGGCCGAGCGCGCACTCGAGATGATGATCGACCGCCTACGCTCGCGCGTGGCCTTCGGCCGGCCGCTGTCGGAGCAGTCGATCTGGCACGAGCGCATCGCCGAGTCGCGCTGCATGATCGACCAGGCGCGCCTGCTCACGCTCAACGCCGCCTACAAGATGGACACCGTGGGCAACAAGGAGGCGCGTGCCGAGATCGCGATGATCAAGGTGGTCGCGCCCAACATGTCGTGCAAGGTGGTCGACTGGGCGATCCAGGCGCACGGCGCGGCCGGTCTGAGCCAGGACTTCTGGCTCGCCGAGGCCTACGCGCACCAGCGCACCGTGCGCATCGTCGACGGTCCGGACGAAGTGCACCGCAACGCGATCGCCAAGATCGAGCTCGGCAAGCGCGCCGTCGCCACCAACACCGTGCCGGCGCCCAAGGCGCACTGACGCCGAAGGTGACGGCGAGCCCGGCGCGCCGCTATGCGCGCCGGCGCATCACAGCGTTGCCCCGCGGCCGGTAGCTCGCGCCGGAGGGGCGCCGCAGAATTCGTCTCCCGACAAGGAGACACCGAATGACCACCGCCAAAGGCCCGCTCTCGCACGTGCGGGTCCTCGACCTCAGCCGCATCCTCGCGGCGCCCTGGGCCGGCCAGATCCTCGCCGACCTGGGCGCGGAAGTCGTCAAGGTCGAGCGGCCCGGCGCCGGCGACGACACCCGCACCTGGGGCCCTCCGTTCCTCAAGGACGCCGAGGGCAGGGACACCAGGGAAGCGGGCTACTACCTCGCCGTGAACCGCGGCAAGCGCTCGATCACCGTGAGCTTGGAGAAGCCCGAGGGCCAGAAGATCGTGCGCGAGCTCGCGCTGCGCGCCGACATCGTGCTGGAGAACTACAAGGCCGGCACGCTGGCGCGCTACGGGCTCGACGAGGCGTCGCTGCGCAAGGTCAACCCGAGACTCATCTACTGCTCGGTCACCGGCTTCGGGCAGACCGGGCCGCGCCGCGACCAGCCGGCCTACGACTTCCTGATCCAGGCGATGGGCGGGCTGATGAGCGTGACCGGGGAGCGCGACGACCGGCCCGGCGGCGGGCCGCAGAAGGTCGGCGTGCCGATCGTCGACCTGATGACGGGCCTGTACACGGCGGTCTCGGTGCTGGCCGCGCTGGCGCGCCGCAACGAGAGCGGCATCGGCGACGCGATCGACATCGCCATGCTCGACG
>JAKONL010000522.1 GCA_022701965.1 Burkholderiaceae bacterium
TTGGCATTCGCTGGTTGATGCAGGCGTGCTTCGTCAGATCGGCCGGCGTCTTGGGGATGGGATGCACAGCGAAGTAGCCGGGCGAGGCCACCACCGCCATTTGCAACGGTGGCCCGATCGGCACCGCGATCATGTCGTTGTCGATCGTGTTGCCCATGCGCACGCCCGCATCAAAGCGGTCGGCCACGATGTCCCGAAAGCTGTAGTTCATGTCGAATTCCAGCTTGATCTCCGGGTACTCGCGCAGCAGCGGAGTGAGCTTGGGCAGCAGCACGGTGTGCAGCACGTTGTCGCCGCAGGTGATGCGCACGGTGCCTGCGGGCTTGTCGCGCAATTCTGTCAGCGCATCGAGCTCGGCCTCGATCTCGTCAAAACGGTGGCCGATCGCTTTCATGAGCCGCTCGCCAGCCGAGGTCGGCGCAACACTGCGCGTGGTGCGCGTAAGCAGCCGGATCTGCAGCCCTTCTTCCAGCCCGCGGATCGCCTGGCTGAGCGCCGACTGCGTGACGCCGAGCGTGCCGGCCGCCTTGGTGAAGCTGCCTTCGCGGGCCACCGTGACGAAGGCCAGCAGGTCGTTGAGATTGCGTCTTGGCATGTCGACCTCCAGCAAAGGACTGATTAGTAGCGGTAATAAATGTATTAAGCATTCATTACCTAGTCAATTTTCCTCTCCATTGGCAGACTTGCTTTCAAGGAACATCAACCATGAGCACCCAAGCAGACACCCTCTCCGGTTGCAGCAAAAAACTCACCTCGTCCTTCTACAGGTACTTCGTCGCGGGGAGCGCCCAATGACGGCACAAGCCATCGGAAAGCCGGCCGGCGGCGCCACCCTCGACGAACGACGCGAAGCACAGCCCGCCCACTGGGGCGGTGTCTTCGCGATGACGTTGTGCGTCTTCGCGCTGATCGCCTCCGAGTTCATGCCCGTCAGCTTGCTGACGCCGTTGGCCGCCGACCTTCAGGTCACCGAAGGCATGGCCGGACAGGGTATCGCCATCTCGGGCGCCTTCGCGGTGCTCACCAGCCTGTCGATCTCGGCCATCGCCGCGAGGATCGACCGCAAGACGCTTCTTTTGTCGCTGACCGCGCTGATGTGCCTGTCCGGGGCCATCGTTGCGATGGCCCCGAACTACCTGACTTACATGGCGGGCAGAGCGCTGATCGGTGTCGTGGTCGGCGGTTTCTGGTCCATGTCGGCGGCCACTGCCATGCAACTCGTACCGCCGTCCCAGGTGCCGCGTGCGCTCGCCATCTTCAACAGCGGCAATGCGCTGGCCACGGTGGTGGCGGCCCCGCTGGGCAGCTTTCTCGCTTCGGTCATCGGCTGGCGGGGCGCCTTCTTCTGCCTGGTGCCGGTCGCGGTGATCGCCTTCGTCTGGCAGTGGGTCAGTCTGCCGGCCATGAAGGTGCGGGCACGTGCGCAGGGCTCGGGCAACGTCTTCACGCTTTTCAGAAACCGGCTGGTAGTGCTCGGCATGCTGGCAGTAGGCGTCTTTTTCATGGGGCAGTTCGCGCTATTCACCTATCTGCGGCCGTTCCTGGAGACAGTGACGCGGGTCGACGTGTCGACCTTGTCACTCGTGCTGCTGACGCTGGGTGTCGCGGGCTTCATCGGCACGACCGTCATCGGCAGGTTCCTGAAGCTCGGCTTCTACGGCACGCTGGCAGTGATTCCAGTGTTGATGGCGGCGATCGCGGCCACGCTGATTGCGGTGGGCACTTCGGTGCCGGCCACGACGGTGCTGCTGGGCGCCTGGGGCCTGATCGCCACCGCCGCGCCGGTGGGCTGGTGGTCGTGGATCGCACGAACGCTGCCGCGGGATGCCGAAGCCGGCGGCGGGCTCATGGTCGCGGTGGTGCAACTCTCCATCGCGCTCGGCTCGACGGTGGGCGGCCTGTTGTTTGACAGCAATGGCTACCGGAGCACCTTCGCTCTCAGCGCCGGCTTGTTGCTGGTCGGCGCGTTCCTGGTAGTCCTGACAGCGCGTGCCGACCGCACGCAGTCGACATGAGCCAAGACCTCGTTCCTCTTGCCATGGCGAACAAGACTCGCCGACCGTGGCGCCTGCACCTCGCAGCCTTGTGCATCGGCTTGCTCTCCGCCGGTGGCAGCCACGCCGAACCACGCCTGTGGATGACCGTCGGTGAACGTCGCATGGCCGTGATCCTGGCCGACACGGAGGCCGCCCGTGCATTCGCAGCGCGACTGCCGCTGACGCTCGACATGACCGATCTCAACAGCAATGAAAAGAAGTTCGACTTGCCGAATGAGTTGCCGGCGAACGCGAGCCGACCGGGAACGATCCGCAATGGCGACCTCATGTTGTATGGCGCAAACACCGTGGTTCTCTTCTATCTGACCTTCGACTCTCCGTATTCGTACACGCGTCTCGGTCGGGTGGACGATCCGAGCGGCCTGGCGCAAGCGCTTGGACAGGGCAGTGCAAGGGTTCGGTTCTCAAGGAACTGAACGCCGGTTGCCACGCATCCCATCTTTTGAAAGGACACCGTCCATGCCCCACGACATCCATAACGACACGCCAGCCGAGCTCAGTGCCGACGAAGCGGCCTTACTGCGAGAAATGCCCGCGCTCAGCGACGTCGGGCACGCGCGCCGCACTTTCATGATGCAGACCGGCGGCAGCGGCATCGGCCTTTTTGCCGCGAACCTGCTAGCCACCGAGTCCGCGCTCGCGCAACTGGCGCCCGTGTCCGGCGCCGCCTCGGCACCTGTCGTGGCGCAGAACGTCGTGACGATCAACTTCCGGGTCAACGGCGCACCGCATGCGATGGACATCGACTCACGCGTCGTGCTGCTCGATGCGCTGCGCGAGCGACTTGCGCTGACCGGCTCCAAGAAGGGTTGCGATCAGGGCCAGTGCGGCGCCTGCACCGTGCTGGTGGACGGACAACGCGTCCTCTCCTGCCTGACGTTGGCCGCGACGCTGGACGGCCGCGAGGTCACGACCGTCGAAGGACTGGCGAAGGGCGACCAGTTGCATCCGATGCAGGCGGCCTTCATCAAGCACGACGGCTTCCAGTGCGGCTATTGCACGTCGGGCCAGATCTGCTCGGCTGTCGGCATGCTGGGCGAAGCGCAACGCGGCCAAGTCAGCCACGTGACCGAGAACGTCGGCAAGACCATGACGCGCCTGACCAACGACGAGATCAAGGAACGCATGAGCGGCAACATCTGCCGCTGCGGCGCCTACCCGGGCATCGTCGCCGCCATTCAGGAAGTGCATTCGGGCCGTCAGGCTGCGCAGACCTGGGGCTTCGCCACGGACACCCAACTGGCAAGCGTCAAGAAGCAGGACGGCCATGCGACCGTTTGAATACGTCCGAGCAACGGATGCCGCCTCTGCGACCGCCGCCATGTCGGCCATGCCGCAAGCCAAGTACCTCGCGGGCGGAAGCAATCTGCTGGACCTGATGAAGGAAGACGTCGAGCGCCCGACGCGCCTGGTCGACATCACACGCCTGCCGCTGCGCGACATCACGCGCAGCCGCGCAGGGCTCTCCATCGGCGCCCTGGCCACCAACACCGAGACGGCCAATCACCCGCTGGTCCGCGAGAACTATCCGCTGCTCACGCAGGCCATCGTCGCGGGCGCCTCGGGGCAGTTGCGCAACATGGCGACCAACGGTGGCAACCTGCTGCAGCGCACGCGTTGCAACTATTTTTACGACACGTCCATGCCGTGCAACAAGCGCGAGGCCGGCAGCGGTTGCGGCGCGCGCGAAGGGCTCAACAAGATCGGCGCGATCCTCGGCTGGAGCGAGGCCTGCGTCGCGACCTACCCCGGCGACATGGCCACGGCGTTGTACGCACTCGATGCCAAGGTACGCGTGCGCGCGCCGGACGGCCTCGAGCGGCTGATCGTCATCACCGACTTCCACCGGCTGCCGGGCGACACGCCGCAACGCGACAACAACCTAGAGCACGGCGAACTCATCGTCGCGATCGAGTTGCCCGTTTCCGCCGGTGACTTCGCACGCCATTCGCACTACCTGAAGGTGCGCGACCGTGCCTCGTACGCCTTTGCGATGGTCTCGGTCGCTGCTGCGCTCGACATGGACGGCAGCAGGATTCGGCAGGCGCGCGTGGTGCTGGGCAGCGTCGCGCACAAGCCCTGGCGCAGTGCCGAGGCCGAGGCGGTACTGGTGGGCCAACGTGCCGACGAACGGACGTTCAAGCGCGCCGCCGAAGCTGCATTGCGCGATGCGCGCCCGCTGGCGCACAACACCCACAAAGTGGAACTGGGTCGTCGTTCTGTCGTGCGAGCGCTGATGCGCGCTTCGCGACTGGCGTGAAGAAGGAAATCACATGGCACGCTATCTAGGCAAAGAGGCGACTCGCGTCGACGGGCTCGCCAAGGTCACTGGCAAGGCGAAGTACACGGCAGAGTTCCAGATCCCGAATGTCGCCTACGGCTTCATCGTGCTGAGCACGGAGGCCAAGGGCCGCATCACGGCCATCGACACGCGCGAAGCCGAACAGGCGGGCGGCGTGATCCGCGTCTTCACGCACCTGAACGCCGGAAAGTTGGGTCCGGCCCCTGCAGCCGGCGCGCCGCCGGCGTGGTCGTGGCCGCTGCAGTCGGACCGGGTGTTCTTCAACGGACAACCGATCGCGCTGGTTGTGGCGGAGAGCTACGAACAGGCACGGTATGCGGCGCGGCTGGTGAAGGCAACCTATGAGACCGAGTCGCACAACACCGACTTCTCGAAAGTCCTGGCTCGCGCGCAGCCGGACCCGGCGACCGCGAAGGGCAAGCCGCGCGGCAACCCCGTCGCTGCGATGCAGACCGCGGCGGTCAAGGTCGAGGCGGAATACCGCATTCCGATCAACCACCACAACCCGATTGAGCCGCAT
>JAKONL010000535.1 GCA_022701965.1 Burkholderiaceae bacterium
TAGACGCCGAAGCTCTGGCGTCCCGCCTCGACCAGTTCGAAGGCCCCGGGGTCGAGCAGCCAGTTCTGGATCAGGCCGCTGATGAGCGCATGCAGGCCCTGCGCGGCGGCGGCGGCCGGAATGGCCAGCCTGACGTGCCGTCGCCGGGCCGCGATGCGCAGGGCCTTCTCGAAATCGGCGACGCAGGCATCGCGCGATGCGAGGTGGCGCAGTTGCACCGACTGCATGTCCTGCGTGTATTCCACCTTGTGGGTCGCCACCTCGAACACGCGGCGCATCTGCGGGTCGGTGGTCATGAGCTCGAGCGCGGCGACGAGCATGCGTTCGACCGCGGCGAGTGGCTCCTGGTCGGCCGCGACCGACTTCTGCAGCGCGGCCTCCAGCGGCAGCTTCACGCGCTCCATCATCGCGTTGAAGAGGTCGGCCTTGTCCTTGAAGTGCCAGTAGATGGCGCCGCGCGTCGCGCCGGCCTGCTGCGCGATCTGGTGCAGCGAGGTCTGCGAGACGCCCTGTGCCTGGAACAGCAGTTCGGCCGCGTCGAGCAGCCTGTGGCGTGTGGCGAGGGCCTCTTCCTTCGTGTGACGGGCCAATGGGTCTCCTGTGCGGATCGTGGGGAACTTGAGGAACGTTCAACTATACATGCACGAATGTATGTAAACTCTCGTTCTTTCCGATGCCCTCTGCGGGTATGTCGCCTTGACGGCGTGCAAAGCCTCCCGCAGCCGGCCCCCAGTTTTCGCTTCAAAGGACTCGCATGCCGCACTCGCATGTCTCTTCGCGCCGGTTCCTGCCTTCCGGCCGTCTGGTTTTCGCCGGCGCCGCTCTGGTGGTCGTGGCGGCGCTCGCCGCCTGCGGCAAGGGCAAGGAGCAGCCGGCCGCCGCGCCGGCCGCGGCCCGTCCGCCGACCGAAGTAGGCGTGGTGGTGGCGACGCCGACCAACGTCGGCCTGGTCACCGAACTGCCGGGCCGGCTCGAGGCGTCGCGCATCGCGCAGGTGCGCGCACGCGCGGCCGGCATCCTGCAGGAGCGGCTGTTCCGCGAAGGCAGCGACGTGAAGGCCGGACAGCCGCTGTTCCGCATCGACGCCTCGCCGCTCACGGCCGCGTCGCAGAGCGCGCAGGCGAGCCTCGCGCGAGCCGAAGCCAACGCCGTGCAGGCCAAGGCGCTGGCCGACCGCTACAAGCCGCTGGTCGAGGCCAACGCCGTGAGCAAGCAGGAGTACGCCAACGCCGTGGCGTCGCAGAAGGCGGCCGAGGCCGACGTGGCGGTGGGCCGCGCGAGCCTGCAGACGGCGAGGATCAACCTCGGCTATGCCGCGGTGACGGCGCCGATCTCCGGGCGCATCGGCCGCTCGCTGGTGACCGAGGGTGCGCTGGTCGGCCAGGGCGACGCCACCCAGCTCGCCGTCATCCAGCAGATCAATCCGCTCTACGTCAACTTCACGCAGTCGGCCAACGACGTGCTCAAGCTGCGCCGCGCGATGCAGGAGGGCAAGTTCATGCGCGCCGACGGCAGCGGTGCCGCCAGCGTGCGGCTCGTGCTGGAAGACGGCACCGAATACCCGACGCCGGGCAAGCTGCTGTTCACCGACCTCACCGTCGACCAGACGACCGGCCAGGTCACCCTGCGCGCCGAAATCCCCAATCCGAAGGGCGACCTGCTTCCCGGCCTCTACGTGCGCGTGCGCATCGAGCAGGCCCAGGTCGAGAACGCCATCACGCTGCCGCAGCAGGCCGTGACGCGCAGCCAGAAGGGCGACACCGTCACGGTGGTCGACGCCGAAGGCAAGATGAGCCAGCGCACGGTGAAGATCAGCGCTGCCAAGGACAACCAGTGGGTGGTGCTCGAAGGCCTGAAGGCCGGCGAGCAGGTGATGGTCGACGGCTTCCAGAAGCTGCAGATGCTGCCGCCGGGCTCGCCCGTGAAGGCCGTGCCGTGGACCAAGCCCACCGTGACCGCGCCCGCCACCGCACCGGCGACGCCGGCCTCCGCGCCCGCTGCCTCGGCATCGGCTGCCAAGTAAGGAGCCGGCCGCATGGCAAAGTTCTTCATCGATCGGCCCATCTTCGCGTGGGTGATCGCACTCTTCGTCATCGTGATGGGCGCCGTGGCGATCACGCAGCTGCCGATCGCGCAGTACCCGCCGGTCGCGCCGCCCGCGATCGTCATCAACACCGCCTATCCGGGTGCCTCGGCGCAGACGCTCGAGGAGAGCGTGCTGTCGGTGATCGAGCGCGAGATGAACGGCTCGCCCGGGATGATCTACGTCGAGTCGGTCGCGCAGGCCGACGGCACCGGCACCATCACCGTCACCTTCGAGCCCGGCACCAACGCCGACCTGGCCCAGGTCGACGTGCAGAACCGGCTCTCGCGCGCCACGCCGCGCCTGCCCGCGGCGGTGACGCAGCAGGGTGTGCGCGTGGACAAGTCACGCGCCAACTTCCTGGCGTTCGTGATCCTGTCCTCCGACAATCCCGCGTACGACCCGATCGCGCTGGGCGACTACGCCTCGCGCAACGTGCTGCCCGAACTCCAGCGCGTCCCCGGCATCGGCCAGGCGCAGCTGTTCGGCACCGAGCGCGCCATGCGGATCTGGATCGATCCGGTCAAGATGCGCGGCTTCAACATCTCCTCGGCCGACGTCAGCGCCGCGATCCGCGCGCAGAACGCCCAGGTCTCCTCCGGCACGATCGGCGACCTGCCCAACCTGAGCGGCCAGGGCATCTCCGCGACGGTCGTGGTGACCGGCCAGCTTTCCACCGTGGAGCAGTTCGGCAACATCGCGCTGCGCGCCAACACCGACGGCTCGACCGTGCGGCTGCGCGACGTCGCCCGCATCGAGCTCGGCGGCCAGGCCTACTCGACCTCCGCGCGCCTGAACGGCCAGCCGGCAGTGGGCATCGGCGTCCAGCTCTCGCCCAGCGGCAACGCGCTCAACGCGGCCCAGTCCGTGCGCACCAAGATGGCCGAACTGCAGAAGTTCTTCCCGCAGGGCGTGAAGTGGGACATGCCGTACGACAGCTCCGAGTTCGTCAAGATCTCGATCACGCAGGTGGCCGAGACGCTGCTCGAGGCGGTGGCGCTGGTGTTCGTGGTGATGTTCCTGTTCCTGCAGAACTGGCGCTACACGATCATCCCGACCATCGTCGTGCCGATCGCGCTGCTGGGCACTTTCGCCGTGCTGCTGGCGCTGGGCTTCTCGATCAACGTGCTGACCATGTTCGGCATGGTGCTGGTGATCGGCATCGTGGTGGACGACGCCATCGTGGTGGTGGAGAACGTCGAGCGGATCATGACCGAGGAGGGCCTCTCGCCGCTGGAGGCGACGCGCAAGGCGATGACGCAGATCTCGGGCGCCATCATCGGCGTGACCGTGGTGCTGATCTCGGTGTTCGTGCCGCTGGCCTTCTTCTCCGGCTCGACCGGCAGCATCTACCGCCAGTTCTCGGCGGTGATGGTGTCGTCGATCGCGTTCTCGGCCTTCATGGCGCTGTCGCTGACGCCGGCGCTGTGCGCGACGCTGCTCAAGCCGGTGGAGGCGGGTGCCCACCACGAGAAGAAGGGATTCTTCGGCTGGTTCAACCGCACGTTCACGCGCACGGCCAAGGGCTACGAAGGCTTCGTCTCGCGCATCCTGCGACGCGCCGGCCGCTACCTGATCATCTATGCCGTGCTGATCGGCGTGGTCGCCTTCGCCTACATGCGCCTGCCGACGTCCTTCCTGCCGCAGGAAGACCAGGGCAACGTGCTGGTCAACGTGCAGCTGCCGCCCGGGGCGACGCAGGAGCGCACGCTGTCGGTGATCCAGAAGGTCGAGGAGTTCATGCTCAAGCAGCCCGAGGTCAGGAGCATGGTCGGCGTGCTGGGCTTCAGCTTCTCCGGCCTCGGCCAGAACGCGGCGCTCGCCTTCGTGACGCTGAAGAACTGGGACGAGCGCACCGGCAAGGGCGAGTCGGCCGATGCCGTCGCCGGCCGCGCGTTCGGCGGGCTGTCGGGCATCCGCGACGCGTTCATCTATCCGCTGAGCCCGCCGCCGATTCCCGAGCTGGGCAACGCCAGCGGCTTCACGTTCCGCCTGCAGGACCGCGCCGGCGCGGGACACGACGCGCTGGTCGCCGCGCGCAACCAGCTGCTCGGCCTGGCGTCGAAGAGCCCGCTGCTCGCGCAGGTCCGCCCGAACGGCCTGGAAGACGCGCCGCAGCTGCAGATCGACATCGACCGCGACAAGGCCAGCGCCCTAGGCGTGACCTTCGACGCGATCAACAGCGCGCTGTCGAACTCGCTCGGTTCGAGCTACGTCAACGACTTCCCGAACCAGGGTCGCCTGCAGCGCGTGGTGGTCCAGGCCGACGCGCCCGCTCGGATGCAGCCGGACGACCTGCTCAAGCTCAACGCGGCCAACGCGCAGGGCCAGGCGGTGCCGCTGTCGGCCTTCGCGACGACGCGCTGGGTCACCGGCCCGACGCAGACCGTGCGCTACAACGGCTACCCGGCGATGCGCATCGACGGCTCGCCCGCGCCGGGCTCGAGCCGCGGCGCGGCGATCGCCGAGATGGAGAAGCTCGCGGCGCAGCTGCCGCCGGGCTTCGGCTACGAATGGACCGGCCAGACGCGCGAGGAAAAGCTCGCCGGCTCGCAGGCCGTGATCCTCTACGGCTTCGCCATCCTGGCGGTGTTCCTGTGCCTGGCCGCGCTCTACGAGAGCTGGTCGATCCCGATCTCGGTGATCCTGGTGGTGCCGCTGGGCGTGCTCGGCGTGCTGATTGCCACGCACCTGCGCGGCTTCGCCAACGACGTGTACTTCCAGGTCGGGCTGATCACCATCATCGGTCTGTCGGCGAAGAACGCGATCCTGATCATCGAGTTCGCCAAGGACCTTCAGGCGCAGGGCAAGAGCGCGATCGACGCGGCGCTCGAGGCCGCGCACCTGCGCTTCCGGCCAATCATCATGACCTCGCTGGCGTTCGGCCTGGGCGTGGTGCCCCTGGTGATCGCGTCGGGCGCCGGCTCGGCCAGCCAGCGCGCCATCGGCACCGGCGTGCTCGGCGGCATGGTCACCGGCACCGCGCTCGCGGTGTTCTTCGTGCCGGTGTTTTTCGTTGTCGTGCGCGGGCTGTTCAAGAGCAGCAAGCGCCAGGAGGAAGCCGGCCGGCGTCATGCCGAAGCGGCGGGAATGAAGACGGAATCTGGCCATGAATAAATCGACTCTGCGTTCGCACCCGCATCCGCGTTCGCGCGGCGCGCGCCCGGTGCTCGCCGCACTGGCGGCCGCGATGGCGCTGGCCGGCTGCTCGTTCATTCCGACCTACGAACGGCCGGCGGCACCCGTGCCGTCGATCTTCCCGGGCGATCCGCCGCAACCCGCCGGCGCGGCGCCCTCGACCGTCGCCTGGCAGGACTTCTTCACGGACGAGCGCCTGCGCGGCCTGATCGCGACCGCGCTGGCCAATAATCGCGACCTGCGCGTCTCGGTGCTCAACATCGAGCAGGCACGCGCGCAGTTCCAGATCCAGCGCGCGGCGCTGTTCCCGGCCGTCGGCGTGAGTGCGGGCGGCAACCGTTCCAGCCCCAACATCTACCAGGCCTTCGGTGGCGGAAGCGTGTCGTCGAGCTACTCGGTCAACCTCGGCGTCAGCGCCTGGGAGCTCGATTTCTTCGGTCGCGTCCGCAGCCTCAAGGAGCAGGCGCTGGCCCAGTACCTCGCCACCGAGGAGTCGCGCAAGGCGGCGCAGATCAGCCTGATCGCCGCGGTCGCCAACGGCTGGCTCACCGTGCTGGCCGACGACGAGCTGCTGGAGATCACGCGCCAGACGCTCGCCACGCGCGACGAATCGGTGCGGCTCACGCGGCTGCGCTTCGAGAACGGCGTGTCGTCCGAGATCGATTTCCAGCTCGCCAACTCGCTGGCCGAGACCGCACGCGCCTCGTACGCGCAGCTCCAGCGCCAGCGCGCGCAGGACGAGAACGCGCTGGCGCTGCTGGTCGGCGCGCCGGTGCCGTCGACGTCGCTGACCGGCATCGAACGCGGCCTGGAGACGGCCGCGATCATGTCGGACGTGCCCGCGGGCCTGCCGTCGGACCTGCTGACCGAGCGTCCGGACATCCGCGCGGCCGAGCAGCAGCTGATCGCCGCCAATGCCAACATCGGTGCGGCGCGCGCGGCGTTCTTCCCGCGCATCACGCTCACCGGCTCCATCGGCACGCAGAGCACCGAGTTCTCCGATCTGTTTTCCGCCGGCACCAAGGCATGGTCCTTCGCGCCGTCGATCTCGCTGCCGATCTTCAACGCCGGGCTGAACCAGGCCGCCCTGGACGTATCGCGGGCCAGCCGCGAGGTCGCCGTCGCGCAGTACGAGAAGTCGATCCAGACCGCATTCCGCGAGGTGTCCGACGCCCTGGCGGGCCGGTCCACCTACGGCGAGCAGGTGCGCGCCCTGCGCGCGCAGACCCAGGCCGAGGCGACCCGCTTCCGGCTGCAGGACCTGCGCTACCGCAACGGCATCTCGAGCTCGCTCGACCTGCTCGACGCGCAACGCTCGCTCTTCGTCGCGCAGCAGTCGGCGGTCCAGGCACGGCTGCAGCAGCTGCAGAACCAGGTCACGCTCTACAAGGCGCTCGGCGGCGGATGGGCTGAACGCTAGCGGTGGCCGGCGGCGCCCCGCTGGACACGCGGGCCGCAGCGGTGCGCTCCCTATAATCGCGCGTTGATTTGCAGCCCCCCGAAGCCACCGAAGCCCCGACAGAGGACGCCATGAGCGCAGACCCGCACTACCAGGCCACCCAGGACGCCCACACCGGCCCGATCAAGAATCCCAAGCAGCTCCTGCTCGCCGTGGGCATTTCGTTCATCGTGCCGATCCTGATCATCGTGGGGCTCGTCATGTACGTGGTGTCCGGCGACAAGCCGTCCGGAGTCGCCGTCGGCGACAACATGTCGCTCTACGGCGTGTCCAAGGACAACCGCGACCGCGAGGTGGCCGAGCGCCTGCGCCGCGTGGGCGCCATCGAGATCCGCGACGCGAACCGTCCGCTCGCCGCCGGCGAAACCGTCTTCAAGGCCCAGTGCGTGGCCTGCCACGGCACGCCGGGCATTCCGGGGGCTCCGCACCTCGGCGACGCTGCGGCGTGGGGGCCGCGCATCGGTCAGGGTTATGCGGTGTTGCTCGAGCATGCGCTCAAGGGCAAGGGCGCGATGCCGCCGCAG
>JAKONL010000545.1 GCA_022701965.1 Burkholderiaceae bacterium
ACAAGGTGCTGCCGGTGCAGGTGTCGCCGCTCGAGGTGGTCGTCGCGACCGCCGAGCCGTTCCTCACCGACTGGATCGCCGAGGTGGAGCGGCAGTCGAGGCGCACGGTGCGCCGCGTGGTCGCCAACCCGGCCGACATCCAGCGCTACACGGCCGAGTTCTTCGCGCTGGCCAAGTCGGTGCGGGCGGCGCAGAAGGCCGGCGGCAACGCGGGCGGCGCGAGCTTCGAGCAGCTGGTGGAATTGGGCAAGAGCAATCGCACGCTCGACGCCAACGACCAGAGCGTGGTGCAGGTGGTGGATTGGCTGTGGCAGTACGCCTTCGACCAGCGCGCGAGCGACATCCACCTGGAGCCGCGGCGCGAACAGGGCGTGATCCGCTTCCGCATCGACGGCGTGCTGCATCCGGCCTACCAGATGCCCATGGGCGTGATGAACGCGATGATCGCGCGCATCAAGCTGCTCGGGCGCATGGACGTGGTCGAGAAGCGCCGGCCGCTCGACGGCCGCATCAAGACGCGGAACATGCGTGGCGACGAGGTCGAGATGCGGCTGTCGACGCTGCCCACGGCCTTCGGCGAGAAGATGGTGATGCGGATCTTCGACCCCGACACGGCGGTCAAGGACCTGGACGCGCTCGGCTTCGCGCAGCACGACGCCAAGCGCTGGGAGCAGCTGGTGACACGACCGCACGGGATCATTCTCGTGACCGGGCCGACCGGCTCGGGCAAGACGACGACGCTGTATTCGACGCTCAAGCGCGTCGCGACCGAACAGGTCAACGTCAGCACCATCGAGGACCCGATCGAGATGATCGAGCCGTCGTTCAACCAGACGCAGGTGCAGCCACAGCTGGACTTCGGCTTCACCGAGGGCCTGCGTGCGCTGATGCGGCAGGACCCGGACATCATCATGGTCGGCGAGATCCGCGATCTCCCGACGGCCGAGATGGCGGTGCAGTCGGCACTGACCGGGCACCTGGTGTTCAGCACGCTGCACACCAACGACGCGCCGAGCGCGATCACGCGGCTGATGGAGCTCGGCGTGCCGTCGTATCTGATCAACGCGGTGATGCTCGGCGTGCTCGCCCAGCGCCTGGTTCGCACGCTGTGCCCGCACTGCCGCCAGCCCGACGCGTCGGTCACGCGCGAGAGGCTGGCCGAGTTCGTCAAGCCGTGGCAGATCACGGGTTCGGTGCGCGCCTACAGGCCGGTCGGCTGCGTCGACTGCCGCATGACCGGCTACCTCGGTCGGATGGGGCTGTACGAACTCCTGAGCGTCAGCGAGGACTTCAAGACGCAGATCAACAAGGAGCCCAACCTCGGCGCGCTGCGGCGCCAGGCCGTGGCCGACGGCATGCGCCCGCTGCGCCTGGCCGGCGCGCTTCGCGTGGCCGAAGGCGTGACGACCATCGAGGAAGTGCTCAGTGCGACGCCCCCTCTGGAGTAGATCGGCGCCGTAATGCTTTGGGGCTAACCCTAAGCCGCTCCTAGGTGGAATCCACATCGGTCTGACGACTGGCTGACCAGACAATCTCGCATCGAATCTTTCGAGGAGACCGTTCGTGAAAATCAAGAGTCAGAAGGACTTTTTCTCAGGCGTGATGTTCACCGTCGTCGGTGTCGCATTCGCCTGGGGAGCGTCCACCTACAACGTCGGCAGCGGCGCCCGCATGGGTCCGGGCTATTTCCCGCTGCTGCTGGGCATCGTCATGGCCGCCATCGGCCTGGGCATCATGTTCAGCGGCCTCACGGTGGAAACCGAGGACGGCGAGATCATCGGCAAGTGGGCCTGGAAGCAGGTGATCTACATCCTGGGCGCCAACCTCGCGTTCGGCGTGCTGCTCGGCGGGCTGCCGAGCATCGGCATTCCGGCGATGGGACTGATCATCGCGATCTATGCGCTGGTGATCATCGCCAGCCTGGCCGGCAGCGAGTTCGATTTCAAGAAGGTGCTGGTGCTCGCGACGGTGCTGGCCATCGGCAGCTACATCGCCTTCATCTGGGCACTGAAGCTCCAGATCCAGGTCTGGCCGACCTTCATCACCGGCTGATAGCTCCGAGAGACACAACACCATGGATCTGATCAACAACCTGTCGCTGGGCTTCGGCGTAGCGTTCACCTTCACCAACCTGCTGTACTGCCTGGTCGGCTGCATCCTGGGCACGCTGATCGGCGTGCTGCCGGGCATCGGCCCGGTCGCGACCATCGCGATGCTGCTGCCCGCGACCTACGCGCTGCCGCCCGTGTCGGCGCTCATCATGCTGGCCGGCATCTACTACGGCGCGCAGTACGGCGGCTCCACCACCGCCATCCTGGTCAATTTGCCGGGCGAGTCGTCCTCGGTGGTGACCGTGATCGACGGCTACCAGATGGCGCGCAAGGGGAGAGCCGGACCGGCGCTCGCCGCCGCCGGTCTGGGCTCGTTCTTCGCGGGCTGCGTGGGCACGCTGATCCTGGCCGCCTTCGCGCCGCCGCTGACCGAGCTGGCCTTCAAGTTCGGCCCGGCCGAATATTTCTCGCTGATGATCCTGGGCCTGATCGGCGCCGTGGTGCTGGCGTCGGGCTCGCTGCTGAAAGCCATCGCGATGATCGTGCTGGGCCTGCTGCTCGGCCTGGTCGGCACCGACGTGAACTCGGGCGTGGCCCGCTTCAGCTTCGACATCCCGGAACTCACCGACGGCATCGGCTTCGTGGCGATCGCCATGGGCGTGTTCGGCTACGGCGAAATCATCGCCAACCTCTCGCGCCCCGAGGAAGACCGCGAGGTCTTCACCGCCAAGGTCTCCGGCCTGTTCCCGACCAAGGAAGACTTCAAGCGCATGATCCCGGCCGTGCTGCGCGGCACCGCGCTCGGCGCCTCGCTGGGCATCCTGCCCGGCGGCGGCGCATTGCTGGCGGCCTTCGCGGCCTACACGATCGAGAAGAAGACCAAGCTGCATCCGGGCGAAGTGCCGTTCGGCAAGGGCAACATCCGCGGCGTCGCGGCCCCCGAGTCGGCGAACAACGCCGGCGCGCAGACTTCCTTCATCCCGCTGCTGACGCTGGGCATCCCGCCCAACGCCGTGATGGCGCTGATGGTCGGCGCGATGTCGATCCACAACATCCAGCCCGGTCCGCAGGTCATGACCAGCAACCCGGAACTGTTCTGGGGCCTGATCGCCTCGATGTGGATCGGCAACGCGATGCTGATCATCCTGAACCTGCCGCTGATCGGCATGTGGATCAAGCTGCTGTCGGTGCCCTACAAGTACCTGTTCCCGGCCATCGTGCTGTTCTGTGCGGTGGGCGTGTACTCGACCAACAACAACACCTTCGACGTCTGGATGGTCGCGATCTTCGGTTTCGTGGGCTACACCTTCTTCAAGCTCGGCTGCGAACCCGCGCCGCTGCTGCTGGGCTTCATCCTGGGCCCGATGATGGAAGAGAACCTGCGTCGTGCGCTGCTGCTGTCGCGCGGCGACTGGAGCGTGTTCGTCACGCGTCCGCTGTCGGCCGGCCTGCTGGCCTGCGCGGCGCTGCTGCTGGTGATCGTGCTGCTGCCGTCGATCAAGAAGAAGCGCGAAGAGGCCTTCGTCGAGGACTGACGCCCGCCTCGCCGCCGGGCGCGATGTCCGGCGGCGACATGTGCTGCCGCACCATGGCCAGGAAGGCCAGGGCGGCGGGACTCAACGGATGCTTGGCCAGGCGGATGGCCACCACCGGGAACTCCAGATCCGGCTTCGTCACCGGCACCGCCCGCAGGTTCGACGGCATCAGCACCCCCACGTAGTGCGGCAGCAGCGCCACCCCGGCGCCCGCCTGCACGAGCCCGAAGGCGGTCGACAGCATCGAGACGTGATGCGCGACCTGCGGATACACGTTCGCCACGCTCGCCAGCTGGCGGCTGATGGCGCGCCAGACGTTGGCGTCCGGATTGACGTGGATGAACCGTTCTCCCTCGAGCTCATGCCCGTCGACCACGCCGCGCCGCGCGAGCCGATGGTCGTCGCGCACCACCAGCGCCATGCGCGCGGCGAAGAGCTGCTCGGTCGCGAGCTCCGAATGCTTCTGCCCGATGTCCGATCCGATGCCGAGGTCCGCCTCGCGCGAGAGGATGCGCGACATCATCTGCTCGGCGGTGCTGTCGAGCAGCGTCGTGCTCAGCTGCGGATACGCCGCCGCGAAGCGCCCGAGCACCGGCGGCAGCAGCGAGCCGGCCGTGAGATGGCCGACGGCCAGCACGACATGGCCTTCCCGCAGCTGCGAGCGCGACCGGCACGCCGCGATCGATTCGTCGACGAGCCGCAGTGCACGCACGGCGGTGTCGGCCATCGCCTGGCCGGCGTCGGTCAGGCGGATGCGCCGACCCCGCACGACCAGGGGCTGGCCGAGTTCCTCCTCCATGCGCCGCACGAGGTGGCTGATCGCCGGTTGCGTGAGCTGCAGCGACTCGGCCGCGAGCGTGAAGCTGCCGGACTCGGCAATGGCCGCCAGCGCCCGGAACTGCTGGAGCGAGATGGCGTCGGAGCCCGGTCTGGACATGAGCGGAACTAATAGTTGAATAAGTGGAATTATCTGTCGTCATGCCCGGACCTTGCTTAGGATTCGGTCATCGCCACCGATCCCCCACCTTCGACGAGCAAGGCCGCATCCACATGAAACGTCACCAGTTCCTCCAGGGCATCGCCGTCGCGCTCTGCCTGGCCGCCGCCGCGCCGAGCGGTTTCGCACAGGCTTATCCGACCAAGCCGATCCGGCTGCTGGTGCCGTTTCCGGCCGGCGGCGCGACCGACCTGTTCGCGCGCACCCTGTCGCAGAAGATGGGCGAGAAGCTCGGGACCTCGGTCGTGATCGACAACAAGCCCGGCGCGGGCGGCGCGATCGGCTCGGACCTCGCGGCCAAGGCGCCGGCCGACGGCTACACGCTGCTGCTCGCGACCACCAGCACACACTCGATCGGCCCGGCCATCACGCGCAAGCTGCCCTACGACACGGTGCGCGACTTCACGCCCATCGCCTATGTCGGCGACGCGCCGAGCGTGATGCTGGTGCCCAACGATTCGCCGGCCAGGACGGTCGCCGAATGGATCGAGTACGCGAAGAAGAATCCGGGCAAGCTCAACTACGCGTCGAGCGGCAACGGCACCATCGTGCAGCTCACGGCCGAGCTCTTCAAGTCGCAGGCCGGCGTGTTCGTCACGCACATCCCGTACAAGGGCACGGCGCTGGCCATTCCCGACCTGATCACCGGCGGCGTGGACGTGATGTTCGACTCGCTGCCCACCGGCATGCCGCACGTGCGCGACGGTAAGCTCCGCGCGCTCGGCGTCACCACGCTCAAGCGCAGCCCGCTCGCGCCCGGCCTGCAGCCGATCGCCGAGGTGCTGCCGGGTTTCGAGTCGAACACCTGGTTCGGCCTGTACGGCCCGAAGGGCCTGCCGGGCGACATGGTGGCGCGCATCAACACCGCCGCCAACCAGGCGCTGGCCGATCCGGACGTGAAGGACCGGCTCGCTCGGCTGGGCATCGAGCCGGTCGTCAGCACCCCGCAGCAGCTCGCGACGATGGTGGCGGCCGACGCGGCGAAGTGGAAGAAGATCGTGACCGAACGCCGCATCACCAACGACTGACAACCGCAACCCATAAGAAACTGGAGACGACATGAATTTCGACTACACCAACCCGTACCCGTCCATCCGCATTCCCGTCTTCGCGCGCAACGTCGTGTCGACCTCGCATCCGCTGGCTGCGCAGGCCGGTCTGCGCATGCTGCAGAAGGGCGGCAACGCGGTCGACGCGGCCGTGGCGACCGCGGCCGTGATGACGCTCGTCGAGCCCGTGAGCAACGGCCTGGGCAGCGACGCCTTCGCGATCCTCTGGGACGGCAAGGAACTGCACGGGCTGAACGCCTCCGGCCCCGCACCTAAGGCCTGGACGCCCGAGTATTTCCTGAACAAGTACGGCAGCGACAAGACCGCGCCGCCGATGCGCGGCATCGACTCGGTCACCGTTCCCGGCGCGGTGCGCGGCTGGGTCGCGCTGAGCGACCGCTTCGGCAAGCTGCCCTTCGCCGACCTGCTCGCGCCGGCCATCGAGATCGCCGAGCGCGGCTACCTGATGCCGCCGGTGGTGCAGCAGAAATGGGCAGCCGCGACGCCGCTGCTGCAGTCGCAGCCGGGCTTCGCGCAGGCCTTCCTGCCGTGGGGCCGCGCACCCGAGGTCGGCGAGCTGTTCCGCTTCGCGGCGGCCGCGCGTGCGCTCAAGGCGATCGCGCGCAGCAAGGGCGAGGCGTTCTACAACGGCGAGATCGCCGACGCGCTGGAGAAGTTCTCGAACGCCAACGGCGGCGCCCTGACCAAGGAGGACCTGGCCGCCTACCGCCCCGAATGGGTCGAGCCGATCTCGCGCGACTACCGCGGCTACACGCTGCACGAGATCCCGCCGAACGGCCAGGGCATCGCGGCGCTGATCGCGCTCGGGATCCTGGAGAAGTTCGACATCGCCTCGATGCCGGTCGACTCGGTGCAGTCGCAGCACCTGCAGATCGAGGCGATGAAGCTGGCCTTCGCCGATGTCTATCACCACGTGGCCGAGATATCTGCGATGGAGGTGACCCACCTGCAGATGCTCGATGACGACTATCTGGCCTCGCGTGCGAGACTCATCGACGTGAAAAAGGCGCAGAACTTCGACGTCGGCAACCCGGTCAAGGGCGGCACGATCTACCTCACCGCTGCGGACGAGAGCGGCATGATGGTGAGCTTCATCCAGAGCAACTTCATGGGCTTCGGCTCGGGTTGCGTGGAGCCCGAGTTCGGCATCAGCCTGCAGAACCGCGGCCACGGCTTCAGCCTGAAGGCCGGCAGCCCGAACCG
>JAKONL010000551.1 GCA_022701965.1 Burkholderiaceae bacterium
AGCCGATGTAGCAGACCTTGTCGAAGGGCGCGTCCTCGCGGATCTTGGCCAGCGAGATCTCCGGCGCGACCGTGTAGTTGCTGAAGGTGCTGGTGCCCATGTAGTGGAAGATGGGCTTGCCGTCGAGGCTGAAGCGGCTGGTGGCGTCGGGCATCAGGCCCTTGCCCTGCGTGCCGCGGATGAGCTGGCACAGGTTGGTCTTGCGCGACAGGCAGAACTTGCACTGGCGGCATTCCGGCGTGTAGAGCGGGATGACGTGGTCGCCCTTCTTGAGCGAGGTGACGCCGGGGCCGACGTCCACCACGATGCCCGCGCCCTCATGGCCGAGGATGGCCGGGAAGATGCCCTCGGGATCGGCGCCGGAGAGCGTGTAGTAGTCGGTGTGGCAGATGCCGGTGGCCTTGATCTCCACGAGCACCTCGCCGAATTTCGGGCCCTCCAGGTCGACGGTCTCGATGGTCAGCGGTTGGCCGGATTGCCAGGCGACGGCGGCTTTGGTTTTCATGATTCGGGGTTGCGGGCGCAAGAATGGGACAGGAAGGAGCCACTATAAGAGGACCTTTCCCCACAGGCGCGCCATGACCCGAAAACCAGCCGATACGGATTCCCCAGCCCGCTCGCTCGCCGAAGGACTGTTCGCCGACGACTCCGGCGTCGTGCGCTGCGGCTGGTGCGCCGCCACACCGGCCTATCGCCACTACCACGACCACGAGTGGGGCTTTCCGGTGACCGACGACCGGCGGCTGTTCGAGAAGCTGTGCCTCGAAGGCTTCCAGGCCGGGCTGAGCTGGCTCACCATCCTGAACAAGCGCGAGAACTTCCGTGCGGCGTTCGCGAATTTCGAGGCCGAGGCGATCGTGGCCTTCGACCAGGCCGACATCGACCGCCTGATGGCCGACGCGGGCATCGTGCGCCACCGCGGCAAGATCGAGTCGGTCGTCAACAACGCGCGACGCGTGATCGAGCTGCGGCGGGAATTCGGCTCGCTGTCGGCCTATGCATGGCGCTTCGAGCCGGCTGCCGCGTCCCAAGTCGGGCCGGTCACGCTCGCCGTCATGAAGGCCGCGACGACATCGCCGGAATCGGTCGCGATGTCCAGGGACCTGAAGAAGCGCGGCTGGAGCTTCGTCGGCCCGACGACGGTCTACGCTTTCATGCAGGCCATGGGCCTGGTCAACGACCATCTGGAGGGCTGCGACGCGCGCGCCAGGGCGCTCGACGCGCGACGCATGCTCGATCGTCAGTAGGCGTGCTTGGGGCCTGCGGCGGCCAGACGCTGCGTCACCCGGCCCTGCGCATCCACGCTCTCCAGTTTGACTTCGAAGCCCCACAGCCGCGCCACGTGCTTGAGCACTTCCGGCGTCTCGCCGTGCAGCGGCAGTCCGCCGCGCTGCTGGTGGCGCAGGGTCAGCGAGCGGTCGCCGCGCATGTCGACGTTCCATACCTGGATGTCGGGCTCGCGGTTGCCGATGTCGTACTGGCGCGAGAGCGATTCGCGCAACGCCTGGTAGCCGTCGTCGTCGTGGATGGCGGAGATCGTGAAGGCAGGGTCGTTCGCATGGTCGCGCACCGCGAAGAAGCGGAAGTCGCGCATCACCTTCGGGCTCAGGAACTGGCCGACGAAGCTCTCGTCCTTGAAGTTGCGCATCGCATGGTGCAGCGTCGCGCGCCAGTCGCTGCCTGCGTAGTCGGGGAACCAGCGCCGGTCCTCCTCGGTCGGCTTCTCGCAGATGCGGCGCAGGTCGGAGAACATCGCGAAGCCCAGCGCATAGGGGTTGATGCCGCTGTAGGCACGATGGCCGACCGGCGGCTGGAAGACCACGCTCGTGTGCGAACTCAGCCACTCCATCATGAAGCCGTCGCTCAGGTGGCCGTCGTCGTACATCGTATTGAGCAGCGTGTAGTGCCAGAACGTGGCCCAGCCCTCGTTCATCACCTGGGTCTGGCGCTGCGGATAGAAGTACTGGGCGACCTTGCGCACGATGCGCACCACCTCGCGTTGCCAGGGCTCGAGCAGCGCGGCGTTCTTCTCGATGAAATAGAGCAGGTTCTCCTGCGGCTCGGTCGGGAAGCGCTTGACCGCATCGGCGCCCGCGAGCGCCTCGATGCGGCGGGGCAGGGTGCGCCACAGGTCGTTGACCTGCTGCTGGAGGTGGTGCTCGCGCTCGGCGCGCTGGCTGATCTCCTGTGCCAGCGAGCGCTTCTGCGGTCGGCGGTAGCGGTCCACGCCGTAGTTCATCAGCGCGTGGCAGGAATCGAGCAATTCCTCGACCGCGTCGACGCCGTGGCGTTCCTCGCACTCGGCGACATAGTTCCGGGCGTAGACGAGGTAGTCGATGATCGACGACGCGTCGGTCCACATGCGGAACAGGTAGTTGCCCTTGAAGAAGCTGTTGTGTCCGTAGGCCGCATGGGCGATCACCAGCGCCTGCATGGCCATCGTGTTCTCCTCCATGAGGTAGGAGATGCACGGGTCGGAGTTGATGACGAGCTCGTAGGCCAGCCCCATCGCGCCGCGCCGGTAGTTCTTCTCGGTCGAGATGAACTGCTTGCCGTACGACCAGTGCCGGTAGATGACCGGCATGCCCACGCTCGCGTAGGCGTCCATCATCTGCTCGGCCGTGATGATCTCCAGCTGGTTCGGGTACGTGTCGAGCCCGAACGATTCGGCCGTGCGGCGGATCTCCTGGTGGTACTGCTCGATCAGCTCGAAGGTCCAGTCCGACGGGCTGGGCAGCGGCTGCCGCTTGTCGATCACAGCGCTCATGCGTCGGCTCCTTCCTTCTTGAACAGTTCGCGGAACACCGGATAGATGTCCTGCGGGCTCGCCACCTTGCGCATCGCGAAGTTCGTCTTGGTTGCCTGGAGCTGGGCGTATTCCTGCCACAGGTTCTGCTCCGCGTCGGCGACCTGCACGTAGGCGTAGTAGCGCACCAGCGGGAGGATCGAGTCGGCGAGCAGTTTGCGGCAGCGGCCGCTGTCCTGGTGCCAGTTGTCGCCGTCGCTCGCCTGCGCGCCGTAGATGTTCCACTCGGCGCTCGGATAGCGCTGGCGGATGATCTCGTCCATCAGCACCAGCGCGCTCGACACCACCGTACCGCCGGTCTCGGTCGCGTGGAAGAACTCGTCCTCGCTCACCTCCTGCGCCTGGGTGTGGTGGCGCACGAACACCAGGTCGATCCGGTCGTAGTGCCGCGTGAGGAACATGTAGAGCAGCATGAAAAAGCGCTTGGACATGTCCTTGCGCGCCTCGTCCATCGAGCCCGAGACGTCCATCACGCAGAACATCACCGCCTTCGCGCTCGGTACCGGTACGCGCACACGGTTGCGGTAGCGCAGGTCGATCGGGTCGATGTAGGGCACGTG
>JAKONL010000552.1 GCA_022701965.1 Burkholderiaceae bacterium
CCAGCGAGCGCATCAGCGGCAGCGAGTCGGCCTCGATCGCCGGCACCAGCGTGATGCGCTCCTGCCGCGCGATGGCGTCGAGCGCCGTGCGCAGGCCGTTGGGCGCGCCCGGCAGGATGAAGGGCAGTTCGTGCAGCGCGGCGAAGGGCACCTCCGGCGCGGCGGTGAGGCGGTCGCCGGGCGGGCCGACGAGGTAGCTGTCGACCGTGGCGAGCACCTGCTCGTGCTCGGGGTGCGTGGTGCCGTAGCGGTAGAGGATCGCGATGTCGACGCGCGCGTCGGCCAGCCATTCCTCCACCTGGCCGCTGGAGCCTTCGAGCACCTTCAACTGGATGCCCGGGTGGCGCTCGCGCAGCTGGCTGAACAGCCGCCCGACCATCGGGTTGGTGATCGAGGGCAGCGAGCCGATGGTCACCCGCCCGGCCGGCTCGCGGGCATCGCCGCGGATCTCCAGCTCCAGCTGCTCGGCGCCCGCCAGCATCGACTTCACCAGCGGCAGGATGCGCTCGCCGACGTCCGACAGCGCCACGCCGCGCCCGGTGCGGTTGAACAGCCGGGCCTTGCACTCGCGCTCCAGCGCGTTGAGGTGACGGCTCAGCAGCGACTGGTTGCTGTCGAGGAACAGCGCCGCGCGCGTCAGGCTGCCGAGCTCGGCGATGGCCAGGAAGGCGCGCCACTTCTGCAGGTCGGACGTGAGGTCGAGCCGGATCTGGGTGGCTTTGCTGGCTTGCATGGCGGCGGGAGGAGGGGAGCGGCGGGTGCGGGGATTGTGCGGTTGCGAAGATGAGCCGATGGCGGCGACCACGTGCCTCCGGTGCGTCACTCCGTTCTTGTCGAAGGATGCGTTTGTAAGATGCCGGCAACCGGATCGCCACTGGCTTCATCCCTTAGACATGGAGACTTTCAATGAATCGGCCGGACATTGGTTCTACCGTCGCCACCTGTGAATCCACTTCCGGAAGCGAAGTCCCTAGCCTGCTTCAGGCGATGGATGCGATCGCCTGCGACGATGCTCCCGACTTCGATACGTCCCGGCTGCAGGGAGCGCTGCGAATCGTGGATTTCGGCGCTCCTCCGTTCGAGGTCACTGATGCCTGAAACTTGGCCGCCGATCGCTCAGCCACCCACCAGCCGCCACAGCCGCAGCGCCATGTGGATCTCCAGCGCCCGGCTGGCGTTGCCGCTCCAGTGGCCCAGCAGGGTGTCGATGGTCGCCAGGCGCTGGCGCACGGTGTTGACGTGGAGGCCCAGGCGCGTGGCGGTGACGGTGGCGTTCTGCTGGCCGTCGAGGTAGGCCAGCAGCGTGGCGGCGAGGTCCGATCCGCGCCGGGCGTCGTGCGCGGTGACGGCGCCGATGGTGGCGTCGAGGAAGGCGCCCAGGCTGTCGCGGTCGTGGGTCTCGAACAGCACCGAGTAGAGCGCCATCTCGTTCTGCGCCACGATGCCCGCGCGCATGCCCAGCCGGCCGAGCACCGACAGCCCGCGCCGCGCGGCGGCGTAGAGCGCCGGGATCTCCTCGGGCGCCGACACCGGCCGCGACAGCACGCCCCGGTGCGCCTGGCCCAGCTCGCGCCGGGCGAAGGCATCGAATCTACCGACGACGTCCTGCGCCCGCGTGGCGCCGCACACCAGCACCAGCGCGCCGTCGACCTCGTCGAGCACCCGTTCGCCGAAGGCGGCGTCGGCGCGCAGCCGGCGCGACCAGAAGCCCGCGCTCGTCGCCTGCTCGAGCTCGACGACGAGCAGGCACAGCGGCTGCGCGAGGTCAAGGCCGAAGCGCACGGCATGCGCGCGCGTGAGCGTCGGCTCGCCTTGGCGCGGGGCGATGAGCGTGCGCAGCAGCGCGGCCACGTCGCGGCTCTGCTCGGCCTCGACGCGCTCCTGCGACAGCAGCACCACGCCGACGATGCTCGCGCTGCGCTCGAAGGTGCGCAGCGCGATGCCGTGCAGGTCGTCGCGCCGGAACAGCAGCACGGCGCCGAGCACGTCGCTGCCGCCGATCACGGCGATCGCGCGGCACAGCTCGTCGCCGTGTCGGTAGGCCGGGACGGAGCGGCCGGCCTTGCGGCTCTCGCGCAGGGCGCCGTTCAACGCCGCGCTGTGTTCGCCGCTGGGTGAATAGGCCCCGGCGGCCGTGCCGGCGTGGTCCGGCGCGCTCGCGCGGCCGATGACCTGTCCGGCCTCGTCGAGCACACGCACGTCGCCGCCGGACTGCCGGGCGATCGCCTCGCACATCGCCTGCAACGACGCGCCCCGGGCCAGCAGCGACGTCAGCTGCTCGTGAGCCTCGGCCGCGCCCTGGGCGTCGCGCGCGTGGCGCTCGAGTTCGGCGCGCGCGCGGTCGGCCTTCTCCAGCGCGGACCGCGCCTCCGCGAACGCCTTGGCGTTGTGGATCGCCAGCGCCGCGTGCGTGGCCAGCGTGCACAGGATGGACACGTTGAGCGCGGTGTGCGTGCGGTGGTAGCGGTCGGCCACGAACAGCAGGCCGATCACCTCGTCCTCGCAGATCAACGGCGCGCCCACGAGCGCGGCCACGCCCTCGTCGCGGAAGGTGTCGTCCAGCGCGGGGTCGTGCGCGAAGCGCGTGTCGTGCAGGTAGTCGGGCGTGGAGAAGGGCAGGCGCGTGGACATCACGACGCCTGCCACGCCCAGGGTGCGCCCGGCCGTCATGCGCACGGTGCGCTGCGAGATGGCGCCGTCGGTCACCACCACCTGGAACTCGCCGGTCGCCGCGTCCACCACCGTGAGCCAGCACAGGTGCGAGCCCATCAGGTTGCGGGCGCGGTTGACGATCGCCTTGAGCAGGCCCTGCAGGTCGAGCCGGCCCGACAGGTCTTGCGCCGACTCGATCACCGCCAGCATCCCGCGCTCGCGCTGCTCGTGCAGCTCGATGCGGTTGCGGAGCGCCATCGCCATGCGTACCCGTTCGACGCGGCCCGACTTGTCCGGCGCACCGTCGGGCAGGGCCTCGACCTGCGCCAGGAGGCGCGCGAACTCATCGGCCGAGGCGCCGCGATGCAGCAGGTCGACGAGGGCGCCGGCGATGTCGTCGGACGGGGGGGTGGTCGGCGATGGCGGCGGGCGTGTCGGGGTTCGGGTCGGGGAGGGCATGGCCGGGAAAGGTAGCAGACCCGTATTCACCTCACATCGCGGACCCCTTTGGAGTGTGGGCGGCGCACATAGGCGCGGCCCCCGGTCGCCGGGACACTCGATGCCAACGCAACACCCACGGGTCGAACCCCTCACCATGAGCTCCATCATCGAATCACTGCGACCCGCGCCCGGCCTGCGCGTGCTGGTCACCGCCGGCGGCTCGGGCATCGGCGCCGCCATCGCACGGGCCTTCTGCGAGACCGGCGCGCGCGTCCACGTCTGCGACATCGACCGCACGGCGCTCGACCGCCTGGGCGCCGAGGTGCCCGAGATCACCACGAGCATGGCCGACGCCTCGTCGTCCGCCGATGTCGACATGGTGTTCGAGGACGCGCACGGCGCGCTCGGCGGCCTGGACGTGCTGGTCAACAACGTCGGCATCGCCGGCCCCACCGGCGCCATCCAGGACATGTCCCCCGGCGACTGGGAGCGCACGGTCGCGGTCAACCTCCACAGCCAGTTCCTGTTCGCGCGGCGCGCGGTGCCGATGCTCCAGGCGTCGACCCGCAACCCCTCGCTGATCGCCATGAGCTCGGTGGCCGGCCGCCTCGGCTACGCCTACCGCACGCCCTACGCGGCGACCAAGTGGGCCATCGTCGGCCTGATGAAGTCGCTGGCCATCGAGCTCGGCCCGAGCGGCGTGCGCGTCAACGCCATCCTGCCCGGCACGGTGGAAGGCGAGCGCATGGACGGCGTGATCGGCGCGCGCGCGGCCGCCACCGGCGTGTCCTTCGACGCCATGCGCGCGGACTACCTGCGCAAGATTTCCCTGCGCCGCATGGTCACGCTCGACGACGTCGCCGCCATGGCGCTGTTCCTGTCGTCGCCGGCCGCGCGCAACGTGACCGGCCAGGCGATCAGCGTGGACGGGAACCTCGAACACCTCTGAGACCGCACTTTCCCCACCGACTTTCCAGACCTTCCAGAACAAGGAGACATCCATGAAGCAACGCGACACCTCTTTCCGCAACCGTCTCGCCCCCCTCGCCGTCGCCCCGGTAATGGGCCTGCTCGTGTGCGGCGCCGCCGCGGCCGCGCCGGTGAAGATCGGCGTGCTCGAGACCCTCTCGGGCCCGCAGGCGTCGTCGGGCCAGGCCTACCGCACGGCGGTGCGCTATGCCATCGACCAGATCAACGCGGCCGGCGGCTGGAACGGCGAG
>JAKONL010000572.1 GCA_022701965.1 Burkholderiaceae bacterium
TTCGGCCCACGGCAGCCGGCCGGCCGTGCCGCTGTTGAGCGACTCCGTGAGCCTGGCCCGCCCATCGGGCGTCGTGAAGACCGTCTCCAGCACGTTGCTGGCGTCGAGATAGCGGCGATGCACCTCGAAGGGCTCGTCCGGCTGGAGCACGAAGCGCCCTCCTTCCTCCGCGTCGAGCAGTCGATCGAAGAAGGGCGGCGAATCCAGGTTGGGAACGCACCACCAGTCGATCGACCCGTCCGCACCCGACAACGCGACCGAACGGCCGTCGCCGAGGGCGCCGTAGCGGGCCAATGGGAGATAACCGTCGGTGCGCAACGCCGGGCCGGAAACGAAGTGGGCTCGCTCAGCCCCTTGCGACGGGCCGCTCAGAGCGACCACCCGAGTGTCGATGCGCCGTTGATGAATCCGCTTGTCCGCATGTCTGATCTGCTCCTGAAGAGGGTCTTTCATCTTGCGCGGTCGGACATCGGTGTCCCCGACCAAAGCGCTCGACCTACTGTAGGAAGGCCAATGTGTCCATGCCTTCGCGACGGCCTCGCCACGCACCATTCCGGTCCCGTTCCGGTTCCTTCGAGGTCGCCCCGTCGATCCTTGTCCGGACCACCCCTTCCCACCTGCACTCCCTCATGCGAAACCCATCGATGAACGACCGCCCCGTACTCTTCCTGCTGCACGCGCTCGGCGGCAGCGCACGCGCCTGGGATGGCGTCGCCGCCGCACTCGGCACCGGATTCGATCCCGTTGCCATCGACCTGCCGGGATTCGGCGACGAATGTGCCGCTCCCGACCTCACCGTCTCCGACCTGGCCGACCACGTCGCAACGGCCGTGCGGGCGCGTGGCGCTTCGCGCTGGCTGCTGGTGGGCCACAGCATGGGGGGCAAGATCGCATCGATCGTCGCCTCGCGGGCCCTGGCCGGCGAACAGGGCCTTTTCGGACTGGCCGGCGTCGTGCTGCTGGCCGCGTCGCCGCCCTCGCCCGAACCCATGGACGACGACCGGCGCAACGAGATGATCGGCTGGGCGGCGCACGGATCGCTCGACGCCGCTGCCGCGCGGGCCTTCATCGACGGCAACGTCGGCCATCCGCTCGACGCCGCCGCCGACCGCCGCGCCGTCGAGGACCTCGAACGGACGTCGCGCGAGGCCTGGCTCGCCTGGCTCGAGCGCGGCAGCCGGGAAGACTGGTCGAAGGAGGTCGGCACGCTCGACCTGCCGGCGCTGATCGTCGTCGGCGGCGCCGACGGCGATCTGGGCGAGGCGGGCCAGCACGCGACGAACGCGAAGGTCTATCCGCGCGCTCGCATCGAGGTGGAAGAAGGCGCGGGCCATCTGCTGCCGCTGGAGCGCCCCCGGGAGGTGGCCGGGCGGATCGCGCGGTTCTGGCGCGAACTAGCCGGCACCGGGCCGGGGGTGCCCGAAGCCTTCGCCCGCCTGATCGCGTCGGCACGCGTGAGCCGTCGCACACGAGCCGCTCTGGCGGTTCGCGTACTGGCGGACGATCCCCAACGCGCGCCGGAGACGCTGTCGCCGCGCCAGCTGTCGACGTTGCGCGCCCTGGCCGAACGGATCGTTCCGCAGACCGGCTCTTCGATCGACCTGGCAGCTCGGCTCGATGCGCAGCTCGCCGCCGGCAAGGGCGACGGTTGGCGCTTCGAGGACCTGCCGCCGGACCGCGAAGCCCACGTCCTGGCACTCGACAGCCTGGCTGGCTTCGACACCCAGACCGAGGACCAGCAGCAGGCCCGGCTGACCGATCTGGCCGAAGGGCGGTTCGAAGGCGCGACGCTGTCGGCGGCACAGATGGCCCACTGGTTCGAGGACCTGCGCGCCGACCTGGTCCGGCTCTGGCTCGGGCATCCCGCGACCATGGCGCGCATTGGTTTCGACGGTTTCGCCAACGGCGGCGACGGGCCGCGCAAGCAGGGCTTCGAGCGGCTCGCGGCAGGCGAACGAGAAACATGGGAACCGCTCGTGGAGGTGACGCAATGAAGCTCGATGCGATGCGCCGTCACGGCGAGAACGAGATCGTCGATGCGGTGGTGATCGGTACCGGCGCCGGAGGCGCGCCGCTGCTGGCCCGGCTTGCCGCGCGCGGCCTGCGCGTTGTCGCGCTGGAGGCCGGACGCAACTGGGAGCCGGAGGAGCACACGCCAGACGAGGCTGAAGGCACCGACATCAACTGGATGGAGGAGCGCCTGAGCGGCGGCGCCACCCCGACCGCTTTCGGACCCAACAACAGCGGCATCGGCGTCGGCGGCTCGACCCTGCACTGGGGCGCCTTCACGCCGCGTCCCGACCCGCGCGACCTGAAACTGCGCACGCTCGCGGGCGTGGGGCACGACTGGCCGATCTCTCATGCCGAACTCACCAGCTACATCGAACGGGTCGAGCGCTTCATCGGCGTCTCCGGTCCGTCCGACTATCCGTGGGACCCGCAGCGCCGCTATCCGTTGCCGCCCGCCAAGCGCAACGCGTCGGCCGACATGATGGCGCGCGGTTGCGCCGCGCTCGGCATCCGGACCGCGGACGCGCCGGCCGCGCTGGTCTCGCGCGACTGGCAGCAGGAGGGCGGCGGCCTGCGCCAGGCCTGCGTGAACTGCGGCTCCTGCCACCAGGGCTGCCGCAACGCGTCCAAGGCCAGCATGGACACGACCTATTTGCCATCGGCGGTGGCGCACGGTGCCGAGATCCGCCCCGGTTGCCGGGTCCACGGGATTGAGCGCGACGCCGCCGGCCGGATCACCGGCGTCGTCTACCGGCAGCACGGCGTCGACCGCCGGCAGCGTTGCGCGGCGCTGTTCGTCTGCGCCGGTGGC
>JAKONL010000574.1 GCA_022701965.1 Burkholderiaceae bacterium
TTCGCCTATCTGCCTCAGGTACTCCGGCCGCGCGAACTCACCGGCGGCAACGGCATGGTGGAGATGGGCACCTTCGTCGCCATCCTGCTCGGGCAGGTGGCCGGCGGACTGCTGGTCGCCCTGCCGCAGGTCGGGCATGCGAGCGTGGCGACGGCCTGCGTGCTGCTGGCGCTGGCCGGGCGCGGCGCGGCCCAGGCGATCCCGCGCATGCCGGCCACCGACCCGGCGCTGGCCGTCAACTGGAACCCGGCCAGCGAGACCTGGCGCAACCTCCGGCTCGCCAACGCGAACCCCGTGGTCTTCCGTTCGCTGCTCGGCATCTCGTGGATGTGGTTCTTCGGCGCCGTGTTCCTGAGCCAGTTCCCGAGCTTCGCCAAGGAGGTGCTGCACGGCGACGCGCGGGTGGCGTCGCTGCTGCTGGTGGTGTTCTCGGTGGGCATCGGCATCGGTTCGCTGCTGTGCGAGGTGCTGGGCCGGCGCCAGGTCGAGATCGGGCTGGTGCCGCTGGGCGCGATCGGCATGAGCGTGTTCGCGATCGACCTGTACTTCGCGGCGCGCGGGCTGCCGGCGGTCGCCGAGATGGGGGTGCGCGCCTTCGTCGCGCAGCCGGCGCACTGGCGGGTGATGGCCGACCTCGGGCTGCTGTCGATGTGCGCCGGGCTCTACAGCGTGCCGATGTACGCCCTGATCCAGCTGCGCAGCCAGCCGACGCACCGCGCCCGCATCATCGCGGCCAACAACATCCTGAACGCGCTCTTCATGATCGCGAGCTCGGTGATCGCCGGTGCGCTGCTCGGCGCCGGTTTCACGATCCCGCAGATCTTTCTCTTCACCGGCATCGCCAACGCGGCGGTCGCCTTCTACATCTTCATGCTCGTGCCCGAATACTTCCTGCGTTTCGTCTCCTGGCTGGCGTCGAATTTTGTCTACCGCTTCCGCATCCGGGGCGGCGAGCACATCCCGGCGACGGGACCGGCCGTGCTGGTGTGCAACCACGTGAGCTTCGTCGACGCGGTGCTGCTGATGGCGGCGAGCCCGCGGCCGATCCGGTTCGTGATGGACCACCGCATCTTCCGCGTGCCGGTGCTCGGCCGCCTGTTCCGCCTGGCCAAGGCGATCCCGATCGCTCCGCGGAAGGAAGACCCGGTCGCCTACGCGAGCGCCTTCGCCGCGGCCGCGGGCGTGCTGCGCGACGGCGACCTGCTGGCGATCTTTCCGGAGGGCGGGATCACGCGGGACGGCAGCGTGCAGGTGTTCAGGGGCGGCGTGATGAAGATCCTCGACGACGCGCGCGCCGAGGGTATCTTTCCGCCCGTGGTGCCGATGGCGCTGATCGATCTGTGGGGTTCGTTCTTCAGCCGCATCGAACTGCGCGGCGGGGAGCGCGTGGCGATGGTGCGCCCGTTCCGCCGGGGCTTCTACAACCGCGTCGGACTGCATGTCGGCGCGCCGATCGCGGCCGGGGACGTGCAGCCCGAGCGGCTGCGCGAGCGCGTCGGCGAGCTGCTCTCGACATGAGGAGTGCCGCTTCGTGACGACGCTTCGCGACATCTTCTGGGCCTTGCTGGGCGTCGTGCCCGGCTCCTTCTGGCAGGTCTTCACCTGGTTCGGCGACAGCGGACTGCTGCTGCCGGCTTCGCTGCTGATCGTGGTGATGCTGGGGTGGTCGCGCGCCACGCGCATGACGGCGCTGCAGTGGTGCGTGGTGTTCGGTTGCGGCAGTGCCGCGATCCTGGTCTCCAAGCTCGCCTTCATGGGTTGGGGCATCGGCAGCGTCCGCCTGAACTTCACCGGCTTCAGCGGGCACACCGCCATCTCCACCAGCGTCTGGCCGGTGCTGTTCTGGCTGGCCGCGTCACAGTTCACCGTGCGGCGCCCGGACCTCCTGTCGGCCACCGCCGGCCTGCGCCTGGCGATCGGCTTCGGCTGGGCCTTCGGTGCGGCGATCGGCATCTCGCGGCTGGCGGTTTTCGCGCATTCGGTGTCCGAGGTGATGCTGGGCTTTGTCCTCGGCGCGGTCGTGAGCTCGGTCTTCCTGATGCTGGCCGCCCGCCGTGCGCTGCCGCGCTTTCCCTGGCCGATCGGCCTGCTGGGGCTGGCGCTGCCGATGTTCATCCTGCAGCCGGGCACGCCGGCGCCGACGCAGAACCTGCTGGAAGTGATCGCCATGCGCATGGCGGGTACCACGCAGCCCTTCACCCGCGCGGACCTGCTGCGCGGCAGCCGCTGAATCCCGGTCGTCGATCGACACGAAGAGAGTCTCCATGAGCAAGTCGCTGCGCCTGTCCGAGAAGTGGTTCCATCGCGGCCTCTGGGTCGTGGCCGTGGTGTTCGCGAACTTCCTGATCGGCCTCGGCGCCACGATCGTCGGCGACCTGCCGAAGGTCGAGCACACGCTGACCGCCGACGACTTCATCGACCGCGCCGCGGCCGAGCCCCTGCGCGCCGGCGTGCGGCGCGCCGAGACCACGCAGCAGCAGGCCGAAGCTGCCCTCGAGCAGGCCGGGCTCAAGCTCGACGCCGCGCAGCAGGCCAGCCGCAACGCGCGCGAGACCTTCGGCAACTGGATCGCGACGCGGCGCGCCACGGCGCAGCCCGACCAGGACGCCGAGCTGATCGCGCGGACCCGCGCGCTCGACGACTTCAAGCGCGCCGAGGACGCGGCGCAGCGCGACGTCCGGGCGCAGGAGCAGATCGCGCTCGACGCGCGACAGGCGCAGGACGGCGCGCAGCGCCAGCTCGCGGTGCTCGAAACCGCCGCCGAGGAGAAGCTGCAGGCCGAATACCGCCGCGTCGAACTGCGCGTCTTCGGCTACCGGCTGGCACTGACCCTGCCGCTGCTGGCGGTGGCCGGCTGGCTGTTCGCCAAGAAGCGCAAGGGCACCTACTGGCCCTTCGTCTGGGGTTTCATCTTCTTCGCGCTGTTCGCGTTCTTCGTCGAGCTGGTGCCCTACCTGCCGAGCTACGGCGGCTACGTCCGCTACCTGGTGGGCATCGCGGTCACGGTGCTGGTGGGGCGCTACGCCATCGTGGCGCTCAACCGATACCTGGAGCGCCAGCGCCTGGCCGAGGCCCGGCCCGACGTCGCGCGGCGCGAGGCGCTGAGCTACGACACCGCGCTCGTGCGGCTGGCCCAGGGCGTGTGTCCGGGCTGCGAGCGCCCGGTCGACCTGAAGAATCCGGCGATCGACGTCTGCCCGCACTGCGGCATCGGCC
>JAKONL010000590.1 GCA_022701965.1 Burkholderiaceae bacterium
CTGAAGAATTGGCAAGACTGCAGCGTTCTACAAGCCAAATTGTAGGAACGGCTTCAAATCATGCAATGTTCAATCCACAAACGCTAGAAGGGGCTGACGCGCAACAAACGGGCGCATCGTCATACCCGCAATATCCGGCAATAACGTCGATAACGTCGACAGCAGGCAAGCGATCGTTCTCGTCCACGAATATCGAACCGACGTCGGTCAGTGATCCATCACAGACAAACAAACGCGCGAGGCATGACGACTCGAACGGAGCATTTCCGCTTCCCTCGTCCTACGGTTCCCAGTCATCTTCGTTCTCGTTGCCCCCCGGATTCACGACGCAGCCGACAGCGCATCATCAGTCGCTTCCCATGCCGCAGGTGAGCAACCCGGGAATCCCGACCGATCCTGGCGAAATGTCGCAGAGCACCTTGTCATTCGATCCGCCGCAACTGCAATCATGGTCCGCCTCCAACGGAACGAGCCGGATGAACGTGCAACCGCAGCCTCAGACATATCAGGTGGCCGACCCGGCAAATGTGATCTACCAAGCCGATACATATCAGGGTGGGCAGTACTTCGATCATTCGCAGATCCAGGCGCCGCAAATGCAACCGGCATACGACCCTTGGGCGTCGGGTTATCAAGGCAACGTCGTCCAGGAAGGTCCGTCGTTCGATCCTCTGCAACTCGACGAATCGTTTCTATTTGCAGGCTACAGCCCGGCAGTGCAGCTTCAGCCGACGGCTTACGTGCCCTATCAGGGTCACCAGACAGGTTACGGCGGCGTGTTCGACGCCGCCAGTGCGAACATACCTTCGTTCATCGGCCAGCCCAACTACGGCGCGTCCGGTGACCTCGGATCGTTCAATCAGGCAAGCTCGCCGGATGCCGAGTGGAACCAGTTGATGGCAGCTTTCGACATGGGCGTTCAGAAGTGAAACGCACCCGCTAGCCGACGCGTCATCACGTCACCGACGTCTGTCGACCCGCCGCCTCCTTCGCGTTCGCCACCTCGGTCTCTCGCGGCAGGACGATTCCGTTCTTCACCGCCAGGATCTCCGCCATCACGCTCACCGCGATCTCGGGCGGCGTCTTGCTGCCGATGTAGATGCCGATCGGCCCGCGCAGGCGGGCCAGCGACTCGGCCGTCTGGCCGAAGTGCTCGCCCATCCGCGTGCGGCGGCCCGCCGCGTTGCGTCGGGACCCGATGGCGCCGACGTAGAAGGCTTCGCTGTCCAGCGCCTCCAGGAGCGCGAGATCGTCCAGTTTCGGGTCGTGCGTCAGCGCGACCACGCAGCTTCGCCGGTCGGGACGGAACGCGACTACGGCGTCGTCCGGCATCGCCGTCGTGATGGTCACCCCCGGCACCGCCCAGGCGCTGCGCTGCTCGATGCGCGGGTCGCACAGGGTGACGGCGAAGCCGCTGAATTTCGCCATGGTCGACAGGTACTCGGAGAGCTGGCCGGCGCCGATGACCAGCATGCGGTATTCCGGGCCGAAGGTGTTCACGAGCGATTCGGCATCGACGGCCAGGGCTTCCGGTGCGCCCGTGACCGCCAGTCGCACGGCGCCGTCGGACAGCGACACGGTGCGCCGCATCAGCTTGCCGTCTTCCAGTTCGCCGACCAGCGTCCCGAGCGAGCCGGCATCGGGTGCGTATTCGAGCAGCAGTTCGAGCGTACCGCCGCAAGGCAGGCCGAAGCGCTGGGCCTCGTCCGCGCTGACGCCGTACTTGACGAACGTGGGCGGACCATCGGGCATTGCCGAGGTGTAGCGCGCGATCAGGTCGTCCTCGATGCAGCCACCCGACACCGAGCCCACCATCGCGCCGTCGTCCGCGAGCGCCATGATCGAGCCGACCGGTCGCGGCGACGAGCCCCAGGTGCGCACCACGGTGGCGAGCAAGGCGCGGCGGCCGGCGAGGCGCCAGTCGCGCAGTGTCCGAAGGACGGTGACGTCGAGGTTTTCCATTCCCTGCTGCTTTCCATTGGAGAGTGAAGGCAGGGCGATGGAAATCAGTCTCCGTCGCCCTTCTTGCCGAAGCCGATCTTTTGCATTAAGCCGGCGACCGCGCCCGTTTTTTCGGTCTGCATATCGGTCGACGCCTCGGTCGGGGATTCGGACTGTGCCGCTTCGGGTCCGTAGCGGCGCTGCATCTCGGCGTCGAAACGCCTGAAGAAGTCGTCGGCCGTCGATTTTGCCGCGCCGTCGATCAGCCGCTGGCCCATCTGGGCAATCTTGCCGCCGACCTGCGCCTGCACGGTGTAGTCGAGTTCGCAGGCGCCGGCGTCGTCCTCGACCGGTTTCAACGTGACGCTCGACGCGCCCTTGGCGAAACCGGCGACGCCGCCCTGCCCCTCGAAACCGAGGCGATAGCCCTCGGGCGGATCGATGTCGGAGAGCGTCACCTTGCCGGTGAATTTCGCCGACACCGGGCCGATCTTGAGCGCCAGCGCCACGGTGTACTCGTTCTCGCCGGTGAGTTCGAAGCGGTCGCAGCCGGGAATGCATTTCTGCAGCGTCGCCGGGTCGTTCAATGCGTCCCAGGCCTGTTGACGGGTGACGCCGAGGCGGCGGTGGCCGAGCATTTCCATGATCTTCTTCTCCTTGATGGGGCGAGCCGCCGCTACGGCCGGCTGCGCATCAGCGCGGCCAGGCTGCCGGCGAGTTGCTGCAGCGACGTGAGGTTGTGCACCGCGAGCATCGCATCGGCATGCCGATGCAGCACCGATGCCCCCTGCGCCAGGGGCGCGTAGCCGTCGAAGCGCAACAGCGGATTGAGCCACAGCACCCGGCGCGCGTGGCGCCCGAGCCAGCGCAGTTCGTGGTCCAGCGTTTCGGGCGAGCCGGTGTCGAGACCGTCGCTGATGACCAGCACCAGCGAGCGGCGCCCGGTCAGGCGACGCGCGTGCCGCGTGCGCAGTTCGCCCAGCGAATCGCCCAGCCGCGTGCCGCCCGCGAAGTCGTCGATGGCGGCGCCGGCCTCGGCGAGCATCGCATCGGTGTCGGCGATGCGGAAAGCCGGCGTCAGGTCCGAGAGGTGCGTGCCGAACGCGAAGACGTCCCGACGGCCCGCCGTCGCGCGACCGCCTCGCGTCGCCGCATGCAGGAAGGCCAGCAGCAGCCGCGCATAGCGCTCCATCGAACCCGAGACGTCGACGAGCACGAGCAGCGGCAGCGGCGTCTCGCGCCGGACCTGGCGCGGCAGGTGCAGCAGTTCGCCGCCGGTGCGGGAGGCGGCGCGCAGCACGCCCGGCCAGTGCAGCCGCGCCTGTGCCGTGCCGCGACCCGCCGGATGCAGACGGCGCGACGGCATCGAAGGCACCGGCAGGGCGATGTCGCGCGCCAGCCGTTCGACGAGCCGGTATTCGGCCGCGCCGAGTGCGTTGAAGTCGGCATGTCGCAGGCGCTGGAGGTCGCTCGCCGTCATGGCGGCGTCGAATTCGATCTCGCGTTCCGCCTCGGCCGGCCTGGCCGCCTCGCGCGGCGCCGACAGCGCCTCGCGCACGCGCGGGCGCTGCTTCGACGGCGGCAGCTTGCCCTCGGCGCTGGGCAGCATCTGCGCGAGCATCCTGTTGGCGAGTTCGGGGTCGCGAAACCAGGCATCGAAGAGCTCCCGGAAGACGCCGCGGTCCTGCGCGCGCGCGACCATCACGGCCTCCATGGCGGCGCAGAGGTCGCTCCGGTCGTCGACGCCGACCAGCAACGCCGCCTCGACGGCGAGCGAAATGCGCGCGGCGTCCATCGGCACGCCGGCACGGCGCAGCGCACGGCCGAAACCCGCGATGTTGCCCGCCATCTTTCCCCGCCGCGCATCTCCGAGCTGCTGCATGGCGGCCATACCGGTCAGGCGCCCTGCATTTCGGGCTTCAGCAGATCCGCAGCCAGCGACAGCGTGAGCGCCGCCACGTCGTCGCGCTGCTTGAACAGGATGCCGGCGGTATCGGCGACGACTTCGGGGTCGAGCACCAGCGTGTCGAGCGCCACCAGCGCGCGCGCCCATTCGACGCTCTCGGCGATGCCGGGCGCGCGCTGGAACGCATCCGCGAAAGGTGCGCCGCGCAGCCGCGCCACGACCTCGGCTACCTGCCGGGACAGGGCCTCGCCGGCCTGCGGCACCTGCGCCCGGACGATGGCGAGCTCGCGGTCGCGCTCGGGATGGTCTAGCCAGTGATACAGGCAGCGCCGCTTCACCGCGTCGCTCAGGTCGCGCGTCCGGTTGCTGGTGAGGATGGTGACCGGCGCAGCCGCGGCGCGGACGGTGCCGAGTTCCGGGATGCTGACCTGGTACTCGCCCAGGTATTCGAGCAGGAAGGCCTCGAAGGGCTCATCGGCCCGGTCGACCTCGTCGATCAGCAGCACCGCGCCGGGGGCCGGCGCCTGCAGTGCCTGCAGCAGCGGGCGACGGATCAGGTAGCGCGGCTGGTAGACCTCGGACTCGATGTCGCTCGAGGCACCTGACGCCTCGGCTGCGCGCATGTGCAGCAGTTGCGCGGCGTAGTTCCACTCGTAGAGCGCCTCGCGCTGCTCGAGACCGTCGTAGCACTGGAGCCGCAGCAGGTCGCGCTGGAGCGCTTTCGCCAGCGCCTTGGCCAGTTCGGTCTTGCCGACGCCGGGCTCGCCTTCGAGCAGCAGCGGGCGCTGCAGTTTCAGCGCCAGGAAGACGGCGGTCGCGAGCCGGCGATCGGCGAAATAGCCGACCTGCTCGAGGCCGGCGACGACCGCATCGATGGAGGCAAACGCCATTCCCGCCGTTCAGCCCAGCGCCTGTCGGACGGCGCGTTGCGTCAGCACGCCGATCAGGTTGGCGCGGTAGGCGGCGGAGGCGTGCAGGTCGCCGTTGAGGTCCTGCGCATCGATGGCGACGGCGGCAGCCGACTCGGGCGTGAAGGAGGAGTCCAGGGCCGCTTCAAGTCCCGCGTGCCGAAACACGCCATTCCCCGCACCCGTGACCGCGACGCGCACGCCACTGTCGTACTGCGCGACGAAGACGCCGACCAGCGGAAAGTGCGATGCCTTCTGGCGCAGCTTCTCATAGTGAGCACGTTTCGGGATCGGGAAGCGGATGGCGACGATCAGTTCGCCCTCGTCGAGTGCGGTCGTGAACAGGCCCAGGAAGAAATCGTCGGCGGCGATCTCGCGCCGGTCGGTGATCACGGTCGCGCCGGAGCCGAGCACCGCGCTGGGGTAGCAGGCCGCGGGGTCGTTGTTGGCCACCGAGCCGCCCAGGGTGCCCATCGCGCGCACCTGCCGGTCGCCGATGCGGGACGCGAGATCGGCCAGCGCGGGATAGGCGAGCCGGAGCTCCGCATGATCGGCGACTTCCAGGTGCCGCGCCATCGCGCCGATCGTGAAGGTATCGCCCTCCCTGCGGATGCCGGTGAGTTCGGGAATGCCGGCCAGGTCGACGAGCTGCTCCGGTGCCGACAGCCGCAGCTTCATGGAAGCCAGCAGCGTCTGTCCGCCGGCCAGCGGCTTGGCGCCGGCACCTGCGAGCCGCACCGCCTCGGCGACGTTGGAGGGTTGTTCGAGGGTGAAGGGATACATGGTGGTGCTTCCGTCAGACGGCCGGACGGCCCTGGGTGGTTCCGGCGAGCGATGGCGTCTGCGGTTCCTGCGTCGGGCTCACGCGATCGCGCGCGCCTTTCTGCATCGCTTCCCACACGCGATGCGGCGATGCGGGCATATCGAAATCCTTGACGCCAAGCGGCGCGAGCGCATCGAGCACGGCGTTGATCACCGCCGGCGGCGAGCCGATGGCCCCGGCCTCGCCGCAGCCCTTGGTGCCGAGCGGGTTGTGCGTGCAGGGCGTGCAGAGCGTGTCGAGCGTGAAGTTCGGCATGTCGGCCGCGCGCGGCATGGCGTAGTCCATGAAGCTGCCGGTGAGCAGCTGGCCGGTCTCGTCGTCGTAGACGCAGTTCTCCATCAGCGCCTGGCCGATGCCCTGCACCAGGCCGCCGTGCACCTGGCCCTCGACGATCATCGGATTGATGATGGTGCCGAAGTCGTCCACGGCGGTGAAGCGGTCGACCGTGACTTCGCCGCTCTCGCGGTCGATCTCGACCTCGCAGATGTAGGTGCCGGCCGGATAGGTGAAGTTGGTCGGGTCGTAGAACGCGGTCTCGTTCAGGCCCGGCTCCAGCTTGTCGAGCGGATAGTTGTGCGGCACGTACGCGGTGAGCGCGACCTGGCCGAAAGGGATCTTCTTGTCGGTGCCCTTGACCGTGAACTCGCCGTTCGCGAACTCGATGTCGGCATCGCTCACCTCCATCAGGTGCGCCGCGATCTTCTTGGCCTTGGTCTCGATCTTGTCGAGCGCCCGCATGATAGCCGCGCCGCCGACCGAGATCGACCGCGAACCGTAGGTGCCCATGCCGAACGGAATGCGCCCGGTGTCGCCGTGCACGATATCGACCGCCTCCACCGCGATGCCCAGCCGCGCCGCCACGACCTGCGCGAAAGTGGTCTCGTGGCCCTGCCCGTGGCTGTGGGAGCCGGTGAAGACGGTGACGCTGCCGGTCGGATGCACGCGGATCTCGCCGGCCTCGAACAGCCCGGCGCGCGCGCCGAGCGCTCCGGCCACGTTCGACGGCGCGAGTCCGCAGGCCTCGATGTAGCTGGAATAGCCGACGCCGCGCAGCTTGCCTTCGCGCTCGCTGCGCGCCTTGCGCTCGGCGAGGCCGGCGACGTCGGCGAGCTCGTTGGCGCGCGCGAGCAGCGCCGGGAAATCGCCGGTGTCGTACTGCAGCGCGACCGGCGTCTGGTACGGGAAACTGCTGATGAAGTTGCGACGACGGATCTCGTCCTGCGCGAGGCCCAGCTCCCAGGCGCAGCGCGATACCAGGCGCTCGAGCAGGTAGGTGGCCTCCGGCCGGCCTGCGCCCCGGTAGGCGTCGACCGGCGCGGTATTGGTGAACCAGGCATCGACCTCGACGTAGATCTGCGGCGTCGCGTACTGGCCGGCGAGCAGCGTGGCGTAGAGGATCGTCGGGATGGCGGTCGAGAAGGTCGACAGGTAGGCGCCGAGGTTGGCGTCGGTGTGCACGCGCATCGCGAGGAACTTGCCCTGCGCATCCATCGCCATCTCGGCGTGGCTCACGTGATCGCGGCCGTGCGCGTCCGACAGGAAGCATTCGGAGCGCTCGCCCGTCCACTTGATGCTGCGGTTGAGCTGCTTCGCGGCCCAGGTCAGCGCCACGTCCTCGGCATAGAGGTAGATCTTCGAGCCGAACCCGCCACCCACGTCCGGCGCGATCACGCGCACCTTGTGCTCCGGCAGATTGAGCACGAAGGCCGTCATCAGCAGGCGCTCGACGTGCGGATTCTGGTTGGAGACGTAGAGCGTGTATTCCTCGGTGGCCCGGCTGTAGTTGCCGATCGCGACGCGCGGCTCGATCGGATTCGGAATCAGCCGGTTGTTGACCAGGTCGAGCTTCGTCACGTGCGCGGCGTCCGCGAACGCCGCCTCGACGCCCGCCTTGTCGCCGAGCGTCCACTTGTAGCACTGGTTGTCGGGCGCCTCGTCGTGGACCGTGACGCCGGACCGCTTCTTTGCCGCGTCGGCCACGCTCACCACCGGCTGCAGCGTTTCGTAGTCGACCACCACCGCCTCGGCCGCGTTCTTCGCCTGCTCGACCGTCTCGGCGACCACCATCGCGACGTGGTCGCCGACATAGCGCACCTTGCCGATCGCGAGGATCGGATGCATCGGCTCCTTCATCGGCGTGCCGTCGGGGTTGTTGATCAGCCAGCCGCACGGCAGGCCGCCCATCTTCCCCTCGATGTCCTTGCCGCTGAAGATGCCGATCACGCCGGGCATCGCCTGCGCGGCGGCGATGTCGACGCCGCGCACCACCGCGTGCGCGTGCGGCGAGCGCACGAAGACCGCATGGCTCTGCGCGGGCATCGTGACGTCGTCGGTGTACTGGCCGGCGCCGGTAAGGAAGCGGTAGTCTTCCTTGCGCCGCACGGCCTCGCCGATGTGCGGGAGGCTGGCGAAATCGGGTGCGCCCATGTCGTGCTCCTCAGGCCGCGGCTGCGACGCTGGTCATGTTTTTGCCGCCCATCTGCACCGCCTTCACGATGTTCTGGTAGCCGGTGCAGCGGCACATGTTGCCGTCGAGCAGGGCGCGGATCTCGGTCTCGTCCGCACCGGGATGGTTCTGGCACAGGTCGATGGCGCTCATCACCATGCCGGGCGTGCAGTAGCCGCACTGCAGGCCGTGGCACTCCTTGAAGGCCGCCTGCATCGGGTGCATGGTGCCGTCGGGCTCGGCGATGCCCTCGATGGTGGTGATCGCCTTGTTGGCGACCTGCGCGACCAGCACGTTGCACGACTTGATCGCACGGCCATCCACATGCACCGTGCAAGCGCCGCACTGGGCGGTGTCGCAGCCGACATGGGTTCCCGTGAGATGCAGATGCTCGCGGATCGCATGCACCAGAAAGGTGTTCGGCGGCGCATCGACCGTGACCGCGCGTCCGTTGACCGTGAAGGGAACCTGCATGTTGGCTGTCTCCGAGAAGGTGATGGCTGAAGCGTCCAGCCGGCATCTTGGACGCGTCGGCAGGCGGCCCGAATAGGCAAAACCCTTGGCGCACCTGCCTCGGTCGGGTTCACCATCGCCACTGGCACGCGGTTTGCGCGCCTCCTTCTTCCATGCACCGTCTCCCGATCCTTCTCGCATGTCTCGCATGTCTCGCGCTGGCAGCCTGTGCCGGCCCGCCGTCGCGCGCGCCGGCGCTGGTGGACAGCGCAGGCATCGCGTTCGTGCGCGTGCCCGCCGGTGAATTCCGCATGGGCAGCGACGAGAGCCCCGAGGCGCTCGCGCGAGCGTTCCCGGCCTACGACGCCCCTCGCCTGGCGAATCTGGTCGACGAGGCACCGGTGCATCGCGTCCGCATCACGAAGGCGTTCTGGATGGGACGCCTGGAAGTGACGGTGGCGCAATTCCGGCGCTTCCTCGACGCCACCGGCCACGTGCCCGAGTCGGAAGCCGACGCCACCGGCGGCTACGGATTCGATCCGCTGCACGACCCGGCCGCGTCCGCCAGCGGCGATGCGTTCGAAGGCCGCGACCCGAGATACTCGTGGCGCGACCCGGGCTTCGCGCAGGGCGACGACCACCCGGTCGTCAACGTCACCTGGAACGACGCGATGGCGATGGCGCGCTGGCTGAGTGCGAAGGAAGGCGCCGTCTACCGGCTGCCGACCGAAGCCGAATGGGAATACGCGGCCCGCGCCGGCACGCGGACGCGCTACGGCAGCGGCGACGCGCCGCAGACGCTCGCAGGCCAGGCCAACGTCTTCGATCTCGACGCCGCCCGGAACTGGCCGCACTGGCGCGCCTTCGCGCTCGACACGCACGACGGCCATCCGTTCACCGCGCCGGGTGGCGCGTTCGCGCCCAACGCCTTCGGGCTGCACGACATGCACGGCAACGTCTGGGAATGGTGCGCCGACTGGTATGGCGAGGACTACTACGCGCGCTCGCCGGTCGACGATCCGCAGGGTCCGGCAACGGGTGACGTGCGCGTGCGCCGGGGCGGCTCCTGGCACACCTGGGCGCTCTATGCGAGATCGTCGTTCAGGAACTGGAACACGCCGCAGAGCCGCTATCCGCTGATGGGCTTCAGGCTGGTGCGAGAGATCGCGCCCTGAGGCGTCCGCGGACACCCGGCCTCCTGCATCGTGTCCCGCTTCAGCCCGGCAACGCGACCACCACCGACGACTCGTCGACCGCCGCCGCCACGCGCTGCCGCACGCGCAGGCCGGACCCGGGCGGCGCGAAGCCGACGAGTCGCAGCCCGCCTTCGAGCGCGACGGCGACCTCGTCGCCGCCTGCGCTGCGGAGCACGCCGGCCGCGCATCCCGCGATGCCGTTCACGTCGGGGTCCTGCGCCGCCGTCGCCTGCAGGCGCTCGACGCGCACGGCCGTCGCCTTGCACAGCGCGATGACAGCCAGGCCCGGCACGAGGCCGAGCAGTTGCGCGCTCTCTCTCGTGATGCGCGCCGCGATGCGCACGGTCGGTCGCACGCGCATCAGCACGCGGACCGATGCGCCCGCATCGACCAGCGTCTCGACGACCGCCGGCAGCTGGTTGCGCATGCTGGTGCGCACCGAAAGCCGCGCCATCGCCGCATCCGCCTGCACGGCGGCGCCGGCACCGCGCGCCGACCACCGCGCATGCACGTCGCGCCGCGCCGCATCGAGCGCCTCGGCCAGCTCCAGCAGGTGTACGCCTTCCGGCGTCAGCGACGCACCGCCACCGCCGGCTCCGCCCACCGCGCGCGCGACCAGCGGCACGCCGGCCAGGTTGGTCAGCGTGGCGACGGCCTGCCACGCGGCCTTGTAGCTGACGCCGGATTCGCGCGCGGCCTGCGAGATGCTGCCGCTGAGCGCGATGCCGCGCAGGATGTCGATGCGCTTGTCGCTCGCGCCGTGGCCGAGCGCGTCGCCATCGCGCGGCTCTCGCGGTGCACGCGGCGGTCTTCCGGCGCGGGCCGGGGATATCGGGGACATGCGGCGATTGTGCGCCGCATGCCTGTCTATGATCCGCGCTATTCCATTCCTGAATAGCGAAGCGAAGGACCACGACATGACGCAGACCACCCGCCCCTCATTCCGCCGGTTGCGCACGACCATGACGGTCGTCGCGCTGATGATCGCGGGCGGTGCCGCGCAGGCGCAGGACCTGGTGGTGTCTGCGGCGGCCAGCCTCACGAACGCGTTCCAGGCGGTCGGGACCGCTTTCGAGAAGGCGCACCCGGGCACCAAGGTGGTCTTCAACTTCGCGGCTTCGGGGCCGCTGCTCGCGCAGATCCAGCAGGGCGCGCCGGTCGACGTGTTCGCCTCGGCCGACCAGGAGACCATGAACCGCGCCGCGACCGCCAAGCTGCTGGCCGATGGCACGCGCGCCGATTTCGCGCAGAACACGCTGGTGCTGATCGTGCCGGCATCGTCCTCCACCCCGGTACCCGCCGGACTCGCCGACCTCGGCGGCGCCGCGTTCAGGCGCGTCTCTACCGGGACGCCGGCCACCGTACCGGTCGGGCGCTACACGATCGATGCGGTGCAGAAGGCCGGTGTTGCCGCGTCGCTGGAATCGAAGTGGATCTACGGCGAGAGCGTGCGCCAGGTACTGAACTACGTGGCGCGAAACGAGGTCGACGCCGGCTTCGTCTACCGCACGGACGCGCTCGTCGAGCGCGACCGGACGCGCATCGCCTTCACCGTGCCGACGACCACACCGGTGAGCTACCCGATCGCGCAGATCGCGACCAGCAGGAACACGGCGCTCGGCAGGGACTTCGTCGCCTTCGTGCGCAGCGCCCCGGGCCAGCAGATCCTCGAAGGCTTCGGCTTCTCCCGGCCCTGACGACGCGCGACGACCGGTGCTCGTTCCGCTCTGGCTCACGCTGAAGGTCGCGCTGCTCGCCACGCTCCTGTCGGGCGCGGCCGGCATCGGCCTGGGCTGGTGGATGTCGCGCCGGCGCTTTGCCGGGCAGCACGTCGTCGATGCGTTCCTGATGCTGCCGATGGTGCTGCCGCCGACCGTGCTCGGCTACTACCTGATCGTGCTGATCGGGCGCAACGGCGTGCTCGGCCAGCATCTCGACCGCTGGTTCGGCATCAACCTGATGTTCACCTGGCAGGGCGCCGTGATCGCGGCATCGCTGGTGTCGCTGCCGCTGATCTACAAGGCCGCGCGCGCCGCGTTCGAGGAGGTCGACGGGCGTTTCGCGCTCGCGGCGCGCACGCTGGGCGCGGGCGAGTTCGAGATCTTCGTGCGCATCGCGCTGCCGCTGGCCGTGCGCGGCATCGCCGCCGGGCTGATGCTCGCCTTCGCCCGCGCCATGGGCGAGTTCGGCGCCACGCTGATGATCGCCGGCAACC
>JAKONL010000599.1 GCA_022701965.1 Burkholderiaceae bacterium
GTGCGGATTGTAGGCAGGAAAGCGCGCGACGCCTCAGGGCTTACGGCATTGCCGCCCCCGGCGCGCGGCCCCAGACTGTTTCCATGGACGAGGTGATCTTTGCCGGCGACGAGACCTACTTCCCGCATGCCCGGCTGACGCCCATCGGCGGGATGTGGGAGGGCGCCGTCGAGATCGTGTCGCCCAACGGCCGCGTGACGCTGGTCAGCGCCGGCGTCCACGACGATTCGGAGAGCGCTTTCGCCGAGGCGGTGGCGGATGCGATGGCGCTGATCAGGGGAAGCGACCGGGCGGGGGAGCGGTGGCGCTAGACGGGTGGCCGATGGCGCCCGCCCGTTGCACGGGCTAGCGCTTGAGCCATCCCACCAGCTCGTCGTCCAGCAGGAAGGCGTTGATCTCCTCGTCGCTCTTCCCGATGAACGCGCGCACGTCGGCGATCTCGCGAAAGCCCGTGTTGCCGAACAGGTCGCCGACGTTCTCCAGGAACTCGAAGCGGCCGCCGCCGTTGGACACGCCCAGGAACAGGACGTAGACCTCGTCCTCGCGCGCCTCGGACTCGCGCAGGATGCGTGTGGTGCGGTCCTTGTCCTGGTTGTCGCCGTCGGTGACGAAGAAGAACAGCGAGCGCTTGCGGGCCTTCGTCTCGTCCTTGCGTCCCATCATGCGGCCGAAGAAGCCGGCCTTGGTCGGAATCCAGCCGAACTCCTTCAACGCCAGCTCCAGGACATGGCTGTAGTCGGTCGCGCCGTTCCATCCCGGTACCTTGCGGATGATGTGCCGGCGCACGTAGTCCTCGTAGTTGGACTCGGTGAGCTCGCCCACCTTGTGGGCCGAGCCGGGACCGTCGCTGAAGGTGAAGACATCGAGCTTCCGGTCCGGGTCGAAGTTCAGGCCGTACGGCGCCAGGCGTGTCATCAGGTCGGTGGTGACGCCTTGCTCGTGCTCGTCCTCGAACGAGCCGCTGACGTCCATGAACAGCGCCATGTCCAGGCGCGGCATGGTCGGGATGCCGCTCTTCTCCAGCGACAGCTTCAGGGTTGATGTCGATTTCTCGAGGTTCAGTTTCAGTGCCATGGTGTCGGACTTCCCTTTTTTTTCTCACGTCTTGAGTTGATGGATGATCTGTCGCAGGTCGTCGCGCACGACGAACCGCTGGGTTTCGTTGAGGCTCTCGGGCAGCTTGGCGAGCTGCGCCAGCCACGAGGGCAGGGCGATCAGCACCGCGTCCTGGATGCGGTCGCGCAGGCTGTCGAGCTGATCGGCGGTCGCCAAAGACTGCGCCTGCTGAACCGCGACCAGGCCGGCGGTCTTGACGACCGCCTGCGCGCGCGCCAGCAGCACGCCGCGCACCAGTTCGTCGACGTCCGACCGGTCGGCCAGCCATTCGCAGGCGATGCCCCAGGCCATCAGTTCGTCGAACAGCGTGCCGAGCCGGCCGCGCAGCGCCATCACCGCCTGGATCGGCGCCTGCAATTCGACGGCGTGCTGGCGCAGGGCCTCGCGCAACTGGTCGAGTTCGTTGCGGTGCAGGTCGATCTGGCGCGGCCGGTCCTTCCGCAGCCATTGCGCCACGGTGCCCACCAACGGGTCGAAGTCCTCGGCGCACAGTTCCAGCACCCGCAGCAGCCGCGCCAGCTGCAGCGGCGCCTTGCGCACCACGTCCATGGACACCAGGTCCAGCAGCGCCTGGATCGTCTCGCCGTAGCGGTGCTGCGTCGCGAGTCCGAGGTGCTGGGCCTCGGCCCAGCCCAGGCCGACCAGTGGCGTCGAGCCGATGAGGCCGACCGCCAGCATCAGGTGATGCGGCGACTGCTGCGGGAAGCGCCGGGCCAGCGTCTCGGTGTCGGTCCGGGGGCCGATGCGGACCTCGCCGGGCATCAGGCGCGGCGAGGTGGATGGCGGTGGGACGGACGACGTGGACGACGCGGCCGGCGACGCGGCGGCGCTGGCCATGGTGCGCGGCCGGCGTGGCGAGGCCGTCGTCGGCGCGACGTCGTCCGGCGCCACGGCGGGCCGCGCCGGGTCCACCATCACGCGCGGCGAGCGCCGCGGCAACGCGGGCGCGGGCACTGCGTCCTCGGGACGTTCGGGCAGGGGACTCACGACGAGGGCAGGCGCAAAGGCGCGGACGCTGGCGACGACGGCGAGGCGACGGCCGCCACGCTCAGGAGAAGTTCTCGATCACGGTGTTGAAGTCGCCCGAGAAACCGGCGGCGGTCTGGACGAATTCGGCCCGGCCGTTCTCGTCGATCATGATCGAGCCCATCTGCACGCCGATGAAGGCGCCGAACTGCTGCGACAGGTGGGCATGCATCAGCACGACACCCTCGGCGTTCTCGATGACGACCTCGGGATTCTGCACATTGGCGAAACTCATGCCCTTCTTCTGCGGATGAAGCATGGCGATGATCGGGATCTCGACCACCTGGCCCGGCGCCTTGGGCAGCTTGCCCGGGGCGACGCGGATCCACTCGTCGACATCGGTGAGCGCGCCGTCGGTGGCGTCGGGGCTGTGCGTCATGGCACCACCCAGGATCGAGAAGCTGCCGTCGGCGGCCTTCGGGATCGATCCCTGCTGTTGCCCGCCGACCCGGCGGATCACGTTGTAGGGCGAAAGGATCTGTTCGAGCGAGGTGATGGTCGGTGCCTCGCCACCCTGGCCGACGCAGGCCAGCGCGTGCAGGTCGAGGTCGGCGTCGCCGTCCCACTTCAGCTTGATGACGAAGATCTCGTCCTTGCTCAGGTTGAGCGACAACTTGGGCTTTGCGTCGCCGGGCTTGGCGAGGTTCAGGGTCAGGGCGGACATGGCGGTGCTTCTCGGCAGGTGGGTTGAAAACGATCGGGAGGAAGAGGAACGGCGGACGCTCAGGGCTTCAATGCGGCATCCGGACGGATCACCGCGCCGAGCCCGGTCAGCTCGTCGCGCGCCCGTGCCAGCAGCGTGCGGGCCTCGTCGAACTTGGCCCGGTTGGCGGCGCGCGCCCGTTCGGCGATCTCGACCAGCTCGCGCACGTTGGCCGTGACCTGCCGGATCTGCTCGGCCTGCTGCAGGCGGTTGTCGCCCGGCGCGTGGGCGGCCGTCGTGGCGGTTTCCCTGATCAGGCGGTCGCGCGTGCGGCTCAGGTTGGCGTCGAGTTCGGCGCCCTGCTGCGCGGTGCGCTGGAGGTTGCGCACGCCCATCGCCCCGTGCAGCGTGAGCAGCGTCATCTTGATGCTGGCGAAGCGCCCGGCGGTGGTGGTGGTGATCTCCTGCACGGTCTGGATCGTGGCGGTCTGGACCTGGCGGATCACCAGCTGCTCGGCCGGGAGCTTGGTGAAGACGCCCTCGACGGCCAGCGCGCGGCTCTCCAGCGCCTGCAGCTTGTCCTGCGCTTCCTGCACGGTCATCGCGCCGCGGTAGGTGCCATGGGCCGTGGCGCGCTCGACCTCGGCCAGTTCGTCGCGCGCCTTGGCCAGGAAGGTGGTCAGGAAGACCGTGGCCAGCAGGAAGGCGCCGAACTGCGCACGGTAGTTGTCCTTCAGGCGCTCCAGCATGCGCGCCTCCTCCAGGGCCTTCTTCTTCTCGGTCTCGATCTCCGCTTCCATCGCCGTCAGCACGCCGCCGAGCTTGCGCGACTTGCCCGACACCAGCAGCTGCAGGCTCTCGAAGGCCGCAGCCTGCGCCTCGGCCAGCTTGTTGCGGCTGAGCATGCCGAGCATGCGGTCGACCAAGCCCGCCTTGCCCTCGAGGATGCGGTCGGCCAAGCCGTCGAGGTCCTCGTCCTTCACGGCCTTGTTGAGCTCCGAGACCAGGCGGAAGATCTGCGGCGACTCCGACTTGTCGATGCGGTCGAGGAAGGCACCGAGCGACTTCTGCAGCGCGATCTCCGGCTCGGCCGCCAGCGTCGCCACCTGCATCAGCGACAGGTCGTGCAGGCTCAGTGCCCCGACCTGTTCGACGACGTTGCGGGCCTGCTCGTC
>JAKONL010000602.1 GCA_022701965.1 Burkholderiaceae bacterium
CCTACAACGTCGGCGGCTGGAACGAGAAGCCCAACATCGACATCGTCAATACCGTCTGCGGCCTGCTTGACGAGCTGCAGCCGCGCGGCGACGGCAAGAGCTATCGCGAGCAGATCAGCTACGTGACCGACCGCCCGGGCCACGACCGACGCTACGCGATCGACGCCCGCAAGCTCGAGCGCGAGCTCGGCTGGAAGCCCGCGGAGACGTTTGACACCGGCATCCGCAAGACGGTCGAGTGGTACCTGGCCAACGGCGAATGGGTGAGCAACGTCCAGAGCGGTGCCTACCGCGCCTGGGTCGAGAAGCAGTACGACTCGTCGGAATCCGCTGCATGAAGCTGCTGCTGCTGGGCAAGGGCGGACAGGTCGGCTGGGAACTGCAGCGAAGCCTGGCGCCGCTCGGCGACGTGGTCGCGCTCGATTTCGACAGCACCGGGTTCGCCGCCGACTTCAGCTGCCCCGACACGCTGGCCGAGACGGTGCTGAGGGTGCGGCCCGACGTCATCGTGAACGCAGCCGCGCATACCGCCGTCGACAAGGCCGAGAGCGAACCCGAGGTCGCGCGCCTGCTCAACGCGACCTCGCCCGGTGTCGTCGCCCAGGCCGCCGAAGAGATCGGCGCGCTGATGGTGCATTACTCCACCGACTACGTGTTCGACGGCAGCGGCAGCACGCCGTGGATCGAGACGGACGCGACCGGCCCGCTCAGCGTCTACGGCCGTACCAAGCTCGAAGGCGAACAACTCGTCGCTGCGAACTGCGCGCGCCACCTGATCTTCCGCACCAGCTGGGTCTACGCGGCGCGCGGCGGCAATTTCGCCAAGACGATGCTCCGGCTCGCCCGCGAGCGCGACCGGTTGACGGTGATCGACGACCAGTTCGGCGCGCCGACCGGCGCGGAGCTGCTGGCCGACGTGACCGCCCATGCGATCCGCGACACGGTGCGCGCACCGCAGAAGGCAGGTCTCTATCATCTGGTCGCGGGTGGGGAGACGAGCTGGCACGGATATGCGAGCTTCGTGCTCGACCAGGCGCGCGCTGCCGGGCAGGAACTCAAGGTCGCGGTCGGAGCGGTCGATCCCGTGCCGACCAGCGCCTTCCCGACGCCGGCCCGGCGGCCGCAGAATTCGCGACTCAACACTTCCAAACTTCAATCGGCCTTCGGACTCACGCTGCCTCGATGGCAAAGCGGCGTCGCGCGCATGCTGCGCGAGACGCTCTGAGCCGGAACAGGAAAACAATGACGAATCGCAAGGGCATCATCCTGGCCGGAGGCTCCGGCACCCGGCTCCACCCGGCCACGCTCGCCATCAGCAAGCAGCTGCTGCCGGTCTACGACAAGCCGATGATCTACTACCCGCTCAGCACGCTGCTGCTGGGCGGCATCCGCGACATCCTGATCATCAGCACCCCGCAGGACACGCCGCGCTTCGAGCAGCTGCTCGGCGACGGCAGCCAGTGGGGCATCCGCCTCGAATACGCCGTGCAGCCGAGTCCCGACGGCCTGGCGCAGGCCTTCGTAATCGGCGAGAAATTCCTCGCTGGTGCACCCAGCGCGCTGGTGCTGGGAGACAACATCTATCACGGCCACGATTTCCAGGAACTGCTGGCGAGCGCCGGCCAGCGCGCCGAGGGTGCGAGCGTCTTCGCCTACCACGTGCACGATCCGGAGCGCTACGGCGTGGCCGAGTTCAACGACGACGGCAAGGTGCTATCGCTCGAGGAGAAGCCGGCGGCGCCGAAGTCGAACTATGCCGTCACGGGCCTGTATTTCTACGACGAGCAGGTCGTGGAACTGGCCAAGAGCCTCAGGCCGTCGCCACGTGGCGAGCTCGAGATCACCGACCTGAACCGGCTGTACCTGGAAAAAGGACAGCTCAGCGTGGAGATCATGGGCCGTGGCTACGCCTGGCTCGACACCGGGACCCATGAAAGCCTGCTGGAAGCAGGCCAGTTCATCGCCACGCTCGAGCACCGCCAGGGCCTGAAGGTCGCGTGTCCCGAAGAGATCGCGTTCCGCCAGGGCTGGATCGACGCCGCGCAGCTGGAGAAGCTCGCCAAGCCGCTGAGCAAGAACGGTTATGGCCAGTACCTGATGCGGATCCTGAAAGAGAAGGTCTACTGATGCAGGCCACGCGACTGGCGATTCCGGACGTCGTGCTGCTCGAGCCGAAGGTGTTCGGCGATGCCCGGGGCTTCTTCTACGAGAGCTTCAACCGGCAGGCCTTCGCGCAGGCGACCGGTCTGGACGTCGATTTCGTGCAGGACAACCACAGCCGCAGCGCCAGGGGCGTGCTGCGCGGCCTGCACTACCAGCTCGCGCCGCGTGCACAGGGCAAGCTGGTGCGCGTGGCCCGGGGCGCGGTGTTCGACGTCGCGGTCGACATCCGGCGTTCGTCGGCGACCTTCGGAAAGTGGGTCGGCGTCGAGTTGAGCGAGGACAACCACCGCCAGCTCTGGGTACCCCCCGGTTTCGCGCACGGCTTCATGGTGCTCAGCGACACGGCCGATTTCCTCTACAAGACCACGGACTACTATTCGATGCCCCACGAGCGCTGCATCGCGTGGGACGATCCGTCGATCGGTGTCGTCTGGCCGGACCTCGGCAGCGCCCCCAATCTGTCGGCCAAGGACCAGACGGGTCGTTCCCTGGCGACCGCCGAAACATTCGAATGAGGCTGCAGGCGGCTGCCGTCGACGGCCCGTTCCGAAAGCCGCCGCACCAGGAATCGAACGAGGCCTCGCGCCCGTTCCATTCGACTCCGAGAATCTCGCATCCATGAACCCCAACGCGGCCCCTCCCAAATCCTTCGCTGCGCTGGCGCGCAGCCTGTCGGCCCATCGCGCCCTGATCGTGCAGATGACGAAGCGGGAAGTCGTCGGCAGATACAGGGGATCCGCGTTCGGCCTGGCCTGGTCGTTCTTCAACCCGGTGTTCATGCTGGTGGTCTACACCTTCGTCTTCTCCGAGATCTTCAATGCGCGGTGGGGCGGTGCCGGGGCCAGCGAGAGCAAGACCCAGTTCGCCGTGATCCTGTTCGTCGGCATGATCGTGCTGGGCTTCTTCAGCGAGGTGCTCAACCGGTCCGCCGGGCTGATCCTGGGCAACGTGAACTACGTCAAGAAGGTCGTCTTCCCGATCGAGATCCTCCCGGTGATCAGCATGATGGCGGCGCTTTTCCACAGCCTGATCAGCCTGGGCGTCTTCCTGCTCGCATTCCTGATCTTCAACCACTACCTGCACTGGACGGTGATCTTCATTCCGCTGGTGCTGCTGCCCCTGGTGATCCTCGCGACCGGACTGGCCTGGTTCCTCGCCTCGCTGGGCGTGTTCCTGCGCGACATCGGACAGACCATCGGCATCCTGACGACCGTGCTCATGTTCCTGTCCCCCGTCTTCTTCCCGATCACCGCCGTGCCGGAGCGCTTCCGGCCGTTCATCATGGCGAACCCGCTGACGTTCATCATCGAGCAGGCGCGCGACGTGCTCGTCTGGGGACGCCTGCCCGACTGGTCCGGCTTGCTGGTCTATACCGTGATCGCCACGCTCGTGGCCTGGGCCGGTTTCGCCTGGTTCCAGAAAACCCGCAAGGGCTTCGCAGATGTCCTCTGATTCCACCGCCATCCGCATCAGCGGTCTCGGAAAGTGCTACGAGATCTACGGCGCACCGCGCGACCGGCTGAAGCAATTCCTGCTGCCGCGCTTCTTCCGCTGGCTGGGAAGGAAGGCGCCCACCTATTTCCGGGAATTCTGGGCGCTGCGGGACATCTCGTTCGAAGTGGGTCGTGGCCAGACCGTGGGCATCATCGGACGCAACGGCGCGGGCAAGTCGACGCTGCTGCAGGTGCTGTGCGGCACGCTGAACCCGACCGGCGGCAGCGTCGAGATCGCGGGTCGCGTCGCGGCCCTGCTCGAACTCGGCGCGGGCTTCAGCGGCGAATTCACCGGTCGCGAGAACGTCTATCTCAACGCCGGCGTCCTCGGCCTGTCGCCCCGGGAAATCGAGGAACGGTTCGACCGGATCGTCGCCTTCGCGGACATCGGCGACTTCCTCGACCAGCCGGTCAAGACCTACTCGTCGGGCATGTACGTGCGGCTGGCGTTCGCCGTCGTCATCCACGTGGATGCGGACATCCTGATCGTCGACGAGGCGCTGGCGGTCGGCGACATCGCGTTTCAGGCGAAGTGCATGGTAGAGCTCAAGCGGCTGATGGACAACGGCGCGACCGTGCTGTTCGTGAGCCACGACACGTC
>JAKONL010000609.1 GCA_022701965.1 Burkholderiaceae bacterium
TCCGCCAGGATCGCGACCTTCTTGAAGCCACGCCGCGCGATGGCCTCCTCGACGATCATCGGCGCCTGGATGCTGTCGTGCGCCGCGTTGCGGAACACGTAGTTCTCGGGCTCCTTCTCGAACTGGCGCGTGATGATCGAGCCGGTCGCGACGTTGTTGATCACCGGGATCTTGGCCTCCTGGAAGAAGCGCTGCGACGCCAGCGCCACGCCGGTGTTGATGTAGCCGACGGTGGCGACGACCTTCTCCTTGTTGATGAATTCCTGCGCGATCTGCACGCCGCGCTCGTTCTTGGCCTCGTCGTCGCGCTCGACCAGCTGGATCTGCCGGCCCAGCACGCCGCCGGCCTTGTTGATCTCCTCGGCCGCAAGGCGTACGCCGTCGCGCATGCTCACGCCCATCGACGACGAACCGCCCGTGAACGGACCGTCCACGCCGATCTTGATGGGGTCGGCGGCGAACGCCGCGGCGGTCGCGAGCGCGACGATGCCGGCGACGGCCAGGCGCTTGAATGGGAAATGCATGGGTCTTGTCTCCTCGGGTTTCGGATGTCTGGGCGCAGACCCGCGCGGCATTTCGACAGGACGCGCGAGGTGCACGAAAGGTAGCGCCCGCGGCGTCTTCGCAGAAGAGTGACAACCCGTAGCATCGGTGTCAGCACCGCGTCAGCGCGGTGTCAGCGCTATGTCAGGACCGGACGAGGTCGCGTGCCGAAGACACCCTCATCCCTCAAATCGTGTCCCGCTATCCGGCGTCCGCGGCCGCGCTGCGCCTGCCGCGTGCCGCCTTCTTCGCCTGGCGCGCCTCGTCGAGCCGTTCGCCCTCGGCGATCCATCCGGCGAACCGTTCCGGCGTCTCCAGCGTCACGCGGCCCAGGCTCGCGTCGCGGAAGGCCTGCATCACGATCTCGGCCGCCTTCTGCAGGTTGACCCGACCCTTGCCCAGCAGCGCGCCGCGCTTGCGTCCGATGGCCTCGAGCAGTTCCTCGTCCTTCATCGCCGCGATCGCCGCGGCATCGGAGCCGTCGAGCTTGAAGCGCGCGGCGATCAGGCTCGGGTAATCGCCCTTGAGCACGTCCAGCAGCTCCAGCGCGACCTCTTCCTCGTCGTACGCGTTGCGGCCGATGGCGCCGCTGGCCGCGAGGTTGTAGCCGCTCTTGGCCGCGAGGATGCGCGGCCACAGCATGCCGGGCGTGTCCCAGAGGTAGAAGTCGTCGGCCAGCGTGATGCGCTGCTCGAGCTTGGTGATGCCCGCCTCGTCGCCGGTTTTGGCTTTCTTCTTTCCGCCGACGAGCGTGTTGATGAGAGTGGATTTGCCGACGTTGGGAATCCCGCAGATCAGCACCCGCATCGGCTTGGCCATGCCGCCGCGGTTGGGCGACAGCTGATGGCAGGCCGCGACCAGCTGCTGGGCGGCGGTGGTCTGGCTCGCGTCCAGGCCGATGGCCCGCGTGTCGGGCTGCGCGTTGTAGTGCGCGAGCCACTCGGCGGTGCGCGCGGGATCGGCCACGTCCTGCTTGTTGAGCACCTTCACGCCGGGCTTGTGGCCGGTGAGCTCGGCCAGGATCGGATTCGCGCTGGAGCCCGGCAGGCGGGCGTCGAGCAGCTCGATCACGACGTCGATGTCCTTGATGCGCTCCCCGATGGCCTTGCGGGTCAGGTGCATGTGACCGGGGAACCACTGGATCGCCATCGGATAAATACTTTCGCTTGTTCGTCGCTCGGAGGGAACTGCATTGTCGCAGTGGCGGCCGGCCCCTATGATGGCCTGCAGATCCACTTGCCGGAGTGCCCATGAAGCCAGTCTCCCTCCTGCTGCAGCGCCGTGCCCCCGGCCTCTGGCGCACCGCCCCCGACACCACCGTCTTCGACGCGCTCCAGCTGCTTGCGCGCCACGAGGTCGGCGCACTGGTCGTCATGCAGGGCGAAGCGCTCGTGGGCATCCTCTCCGAGCGCGACTACACCCGCAAGGTGGCGCTCCAGGGCAGGAGTTCGAAGGACGTGCGCGTCGCCGACATCATGACCGCCAACGTCTTCACCGTGACCCCGCAGACCCCCACGCACGAGTGCATGGCGCTCATGAGCCAGAAGCGCATCCGCCACCTGCCGGTGGTCGAAGGCTCGACGGTGATCGGCATGCTGTCGATCCGCGACCTGATGGACGACATCATCGCGGACCACGAGCAGACGATCGAGCAGTTGCGCACGTACATCCAGACCTGAATCCGGTCAGACCGACTGCGCCGCCTTCGCGCGCTGATACGCCGCGTGCAGCTGCGCGAACACCGGCCCCGGTGCGCCGTTTCCGACCGGCTGGCCGTCGAGCCGCGTGACGGGCAGCACTTCCTTGCTCGCCGAACTCAGCATCAGTTCGTCGGCGCCGCGCAGCTCGGCCTCGCTGATCGGGCGCAGGTCGTAGGCGATGCCCTCCTCCTCGCACAGCTCCCGGATGAGTTCGTAGCGGATGCCTTCGAGCACGTGCTTGCTCTTGGGCGCGCCGAACACCGTGCCGCCGCGCACGACCCAGACGTTGGACGACGAGGCCTCCGTCAGCAGGCCGTTGCGCAGCAGGATGGTCTCGGTGGCACCGGCGTCGACGGAGATCTGCCGCGCCAGCACGTTGCCCAGCAGCGACGTGCTCTTGATGTCGGCGCGCTCCCAGCGGAAGTCGCTCGCCGTCACGCAGGCGGCACCCTTGGCGAGCAGTTCCGCGCCCGGCAGCTTCATCGGAACGACCATGATGAACACCGTCGGGACGATGTCCCTGGGCATCGCGTGATCGCGCGGCGCGACGCCGCGGGTGACCTGGATGTAGATCATCCGGTCGCCCGCCGACGACGGGGCCAGCAGCCGGCGGCAGCGCTCCA
>JAKONL010000616.1 GCA_022701965.1 Burkholderiaceae bacterium
CGGAGCGCGACGTCGTCGGCCGCACCGGCCAGGCCTCGCACCAGCACCTCGTCGTAGACCCAGTCCGCGCGCAGCAGCACGACGCGCTCGGCGACACCTTCGGCGCTGTCGATGCCCGCGCGGCGGAACTGCCGCTGCAACCGCTCCTCGGCACTCAGGCCCCAGACGCGCAGCGCCGTCGCGCCGACGACGACCCCCGCGATGCGCCGTGTCGGCGCGGCAGTGGCGGTCACGGGAGGCGCCCGCCGCGGAGGATGTCGAGTTTTGGCATGATCGAAAGGTGAAAGTCAAAGAAGCAGCGGGCGATTATCGATGAGCGAATTCACGTTCGCGCACGTGTCGGACCTCCATCTCCCCTTCGAGCCGGCGCTGTCGCCACGGCAGCGTTTCTCCAAGCGACAGCTCAGCGCATGGTCCTGGCGGCGGCGCCGGGCGCTGCACAGCGGCGACGTACTCGGCGCGCTCGCCCGCGACGTGCGCGCGCACCCGGTCGACCACATCCTGGTCACCGGCGACATCACCAACTTCTCGTTGCCGGGCGAGTTCCGGCAGGCCGCGCGCTGGCTCGCCGACCTCGCTCCCGCCGAGCGCATCAGCGTGGTGCCGGGCAACCACGATGCGCTGGTGCATGTGCCGGTGCACGAAGGACTGGGCCTGTGGGACGCATGGACGCGCGCCGAGGCGGGCTGGCCCTTCGTGCATCGTCGCGGCGGCGTGTCGATCGTCGGCCTGAACACCGCGCTGCCGACCGCACCCCTGCTCGCGCGCGGCGCGCTCGGCACGCGGCAGCTGCGTCGGCTCGAGGACCTGCTCGTCGCCGAAGGCGAAGCCGCGCGAATGCGCATCGTCATGCTGCACCATCCGCCCGCGCACGGCGCGATCGGCTGGCGCAAGGCGCTCGCCGACCGGCAGGCGCTCTGCGACGTGCTGCGTCGCGCCGGTGCCGAACTGGTGCTGCACGGCCATGCCCGCGATGCCCGGCTGGACGTGATTCCCGGCCCGCGGGAGCCGATCCCCTGCCTCTGCGTGCCCTCGTCGTCGGCGCTTCCCAACCCGAAGGACCAGGGCGCCATGTGGCATCGACTGACGCTGAGGACGACCGGCGGCGCTCCGCACGTCGACGTCGAGGTGCGCCGGTGGTCGGTCCCGGAGGGCGCCTTCGTCGCCGACGGCGGCTACACGCTGTGCCTGCCCGGCGGCACCCGCGCCATTGCCGACGCCTCGGCGAGAATGCCCGCTTCGAGGACGAATCCTCCAACGAACGACCGTGGATCGACTGCCGATGGCCAACGCGACTGAAACGAAATTCGGCGACCCCGCCATGCGCCTCGCCCAGACCGATTGCTGGACGCTGCTGCTGCGTCCGAAGCAGCCGACGCTCGGCGCCATGGTGCTGGTGTGCCGCGAGCCGGTACGGGCCTTCGGCGAGGTCAGCGCGGCGGCCTTCGCGGAGATGCGCGTCCTGGTCGCGGCCATCGAATCGGCGCTGCGGGAGGTCGTCGGCTACGAACGCATCAACTACTTGATGCTGATGATGGTCGACCCCGACGTCCACTTCCACGTGATCCCGCGCTACGACGGCTCGCGCACCTTCCGCGACATCGCCTTCCCCGACGCCGGCTGGCCCGGGCCGCCCGCGCTCGACGCCGCGGTCACGCTCGACGCCCCGGCCGCCGAGGCGCTGCGCGCGAGGCTCGCCGAAGCGTTGGGCCGCGTGCCGGCGTAGGACTCCTCGCGTTGCGTCTCCTCTCGTTCGACCGGCTCGACCGCTACGCGGTGCGGCTGTTCGCCGTCCCGCTTCTGACAGCGCTCGCGACGATGCTGCTCGCGACCATGCTCCAGCGGCTGCTGCGCCTGTTCGACATCGCCGCGTCCACGGGGGCGCCGATCTCCAGCGTGCTGCTGATGGCGGCGGACCTGGTGCCGCACTACATGGGGCTGTCGCTGCCGGTCGCGTTCACCGCGGCGATCTTCATGGCGGCGGCGCGGCTGTGCGACGACAGCGAGCTCGACGCGATGCTCTCGACCGGCCGCTCGATCGCGCGCATCGCCGCGCCGTACTTCGTGCTGGCCGCCATGCTCGGGGTGTTCAACCTGTACCTCTTCGGCGTGCTGCAGCCGCTCTCGCGCTACGACTACCACGTCAAGATGGACGCGGTCCTGCAGACCAACTGGGATGCCAAGATCGAGGAGAACCGCTTCATCGACATCGCCCACGGGTTCAGCTTCAGCGCCAGCACCGTGGAAGAAGGTGGCCGCAAGTTCAGCGGCGTTTTCATGGAACGGCGCCTGGACGGGGTGGAGGAGATCACGACGGCCGTGCGCGGCCAGCTCGAGACCTCGCCCGAGACCCGCAAGATGGTGCTCCGGCTCGAGGACGGCCTGCGGGTGCGCCAGAGCGACGACGGCGCGATCTCCACGACGCGTTTCGTCGACGGCTTCCTGGAAGACTTCTCGCCGTTGCGCGCAGCGTTCCGGGACCGGGGCGAGTCGCCGAGCGAGCGCACCCTGCCCGAACTCTGGCGCGACATGTGCGCCACCTGCGAGAAATCCTCCGCCGCCGAATTCCACAGCCGCCTCGCGCGCGCGATGATCCCGCCGCTGCTGCCGCTCCTCGCCCTGCCCCTGGGCATGGCGTCCAAGCGCGGGCGCCGCACGCCGGGCGTCGTCTTCGCGTCGCTGGCGCTGCTGCTGCTCAACCACGCGCTGCAGTTCGGCAAGAGCATGGCCGAGAGCGGGCGCCTGCCCGCCGCGGCGGCGGTGTGGACGCCGTACGTGCTGTTCGCGCTGCTTGCGCTGTGGGTCTTCCGAGGCAGCCTGGCCTGGCCCGGCGACAACCCGGTCTCGCGCGCGGTGCTGGGCTTCGAGAACCTGCTCGAGCGCGCCCGCCCGCGCCGTCTGGCCAAGGCGGCGCCATGAGCCTCCTGCGCCGCATCGAACTGGCCAACGGCGCCATGCCGTCGTACTTCAGGCGCCGCGTGGGCATGCAGATCCTGGTGCTGCTGGCGGTGATCGTGGCCCTGATGCAGCTGCTGGAACTGCTCGACGTGACCACCGACGTGCTCAAGCGCGACCAGGGGCTTTTCGGCGTCTTCTATTACGGGATGCTGCGCATTCCGGCCGACGTCGTGACGGCCCTGCCGATCGCGGTCCTGCTGGGCACGCTGCTCGCGCTGAGCGCGATGGCGCGCAACCTGGAGATCGCGACGATGCGCGCGGCCGGCATCAGCATGATGCGCATGCTCGGCTACCTGCTGCCGATCGCGGTGGCGCTCGCGCTGCTGCAGTTCGCGCTGTCCGAACGGGTGCTGCCGCCGGCGGAGAACCAGCTCAAGGAATGGTGGAGCGCGAGCGCGCCGGCCGACGACACTCCCAAGCGGCTGTGGGCGCACACCGCCGGCGGCACGGTCGCCATCGAGCGCATCAGCCCGGACGGCCGCAGGCTGGCCGGCGTGCGGCTGTACGTGCGCGATTCGTCCGGCCTGATCGCCGATCGCGTCACCGCGGCCGAAGCGCTGTGGAACGGCCGCGCGTGGATGCTCCGGGACGTCACCGAGATCCGCATCGGCGACGAGCGCATCGCTCGCACGCGTGTCGCCGAGCGCCCCTGGAACACCAACCTGCGGCCCGAGGACGTGCTCCGCCTCGACGTCGACCGCCCGCAGCTGTCCACCGAGATGCTCGCCGAGGTGATCGCCGGCACGCGGGCCGGCACCCTTCCCCACCGGTACTACCGGACGGTTTTCTACCGCTCGTTCACGGCGCCGCTCGGCATCTTCGTGATGCTGATGCTGGCGCTGCCGACCGCCGTCGCGCTGCCGCGCAGCCAGGGCGGCGCCCGTGCCATGGGAACGGCACTGGTGCTCGGGCTGGGCTTCCTGCTGTCCGACGGCATCGTCGCGGCGCTGGGCAGCAGCGCCCGCTGGCCGCCGCTGGCGATCGCGCTGGCCGCGCCGACGGTGTTCGCCGCGATCGCGCTCCTGCAACTGAAGGCCACCGAGCGCATATGACGTCCCGTACATGAATCTCTGGATCGACACCACCCCCGCCGCCCGCGCGCAACCGCTTTTCAGCGTGCCGCCGATCGAGCGCATCCGGCGCAGCGTCGGCAAGCTCGCGGACGGCACGCGCATCGTGCTGTCGGGCGCCGAGGCGGGGCGCACGCCCTGGCCGGCCGCGCGCGTCGAGCCCGACGCGGCCGCGCTCGGCACCCGGCTTCGCGCCGCGCTCGCGGATGGTCCGCTGGTCGCGATCGACGGCGGCAACGCCATCGACCCGCGGCTGGTCGCGTTCCTGCTGCGCAGCGAGGCGTCGTGCCTCGCCGCGCGCGGCTCCGGCGCCGATCGCGCCGTCGCGCTCGCGCTCACCCCGGACCTGGTGGATGCGATCCCGCCCGGCGCGAGCGACCTGCGCGCGGTCGCGGACGCGCTGGTCGCGGCGGGTCGCATCGCGCCGGTGGACGAGACGGCTTTCCCGGCCTACGTGAACAAGCTGCGGCGCTCGCTGCCCTACTGGATCTACGCCGTGAACGACGACGCGACGCGCCAGCGCCTGGAGCGGCAGATGTTCTGGGACAACTACAAGGGCTCGACCGACCTGCTCACGCGCTGGGTCTTTCCGCCCGTCGTCTGGCCGCTGACGCGCTGGTGCACGCGCTGGGGCATCCATCCGAACGTGGTCACCGCGATCTCGATCGTGCTGACGATCCTCGCGGTGCCGCTGTTCGCGCGCGGCGACTTCTTCCTCGGGTTCCTCTGCGCCTACGGCATGGCGGTGCTCGACAGCGTCGACGGCAAGATCGCACGCGTCACGCTCACCGACTCGGCCATCGGCAACATCCTCGACCACGGCGTCGACCAGGTGCATCCGCCGTTCTGGTACTTCGCCTGGGCCTGGGGGCTCGGCGCGCGCGGCATGGACGATCCGCTCTACCTGGCGGCGGTCTGGCTGATCGCGTTCTACATCGGCGACCGCATCGTGCTGGGCATCGCCAAGTACCGCCTCGGCTTCGCGCTGCATGCGGCGAGCCGGCTCGACGGCCGCGTGCGCGGCTTCATCGCCCGCCGCAACATCACGATGACGATCATGGCGCTGGCGCTCCTGGTCGGCGCCGGGCCCGCCGGCTTCTACATCGTGACCGCGTGGCAGGGCGCGACCTTCGCCTGGCACAGCGTGCGTACGCTGTGGCACGGCTTCCTTTCACCCACCAAAGCCCGACCGGCCGCCTGATGACCTCCATCGACATCGTCCCGGTGCGCACACCGGCGGAACTCGCCCGCTTCATCAAGCTGCCCTCGACGCTGCACGCGGGCGACCCGAACTTCGTGGCACCGCTCACCATGGAGCGGCAGGACGCGCTGTCGCCGAAGAAAAATCCGTTCTTCGCGCATGCCGAGACGCAGCTGTGGCTCGCCCGCAAGGACGGCCGCGACGTCGGCCGGATCAGCGCGCAGATCGACCGGCTGGTGAAGGACCCGGCCGTCGGCCACTTCGGCATGATCTGCGCCGTGGACGACGCCGGGGTCTTCGCGGCGCTCTTCGATACCGCCGAAGCCTGGTTGCGCGCGCGCGGCAGGACGCACGTCCTCGGACCCTTCAACCTGTCGATCAACGAGGAGACCGGCCTGCTGGTCGACGGCTTCGACACGCCGCCGATGATGCTGATGCCGCACGACCTGCCGTACGTCGCGGCGCGCGTCGAGGCGCGCGGCTATGCCAAGGCGAAGGACCTGATCGCCTATCTCTACGACATCGAGCACGAACTGCCGGCCGCCGCGCGACGCATGATCGGCCCGCGCAAGCCGGCCGCGCTCACGGTGCGCAACCTCGATCCGAAGCGCTACCTGGAGGAGTTCGACACCGTGACGGCGATCTTCAACGACGCCTGGTCGCAGAACTGGGGTTTCATCCCGTTCACCGAGGCCGAGATCGCGCACATGGCCAAGAGCCTGAAGATGTTCGTCGACCCGAAGTGCGTGGCCATCGTCGAGCTCAACGGCAAGGCCGTGGGCTTCGGCATTGCTCTGCCCAACCTCAACGAGATGATCGCCGACTTCGGCGGCAAGCTGTTCCCCTTCAACTGGGCCAAGCTGATGCTGCGCCTCAAGCGCGGCACTAAGACCGCACGCGTGCCGTTGATGGGCATCAGCCGCAGCATCAGCGGCGAACTGGCCGGCGCCATCGCGCCCTTCCTGGCCATCGATACCATGCGCCAGGGCCTGCGCGCCAAGGGCGTGAAGCAGGTCGAGCTGTCGTGGATCCTCGAAGACAACCGGCCGATGCGGCACATCATCGAATCGCTCGGCGCC
>JAKONL010000626.1 GCA_022701965.1 Burkholderiaceae bacterium
GATAGCTGCGACGGCTAGCGTCGAGAAGACAACGAAAAGCAGTCCACGGTGCAGATTTTCAAAAAATAATGCGCGACTCCCGTTCCAAAATCTTTTGCCTCGGGTAAGTAGCGCCGAAATAATAACAAGGGCGGCCAACAGTAAGGCCTGCGAAAAAACGACAAGGTCCAAGGAAGTACTTTTGCTTGTCAGCAGACTTCCCAGCCAAAGCGCAACAGGCAAGCAGAAAATTAACAGAAGGTCATGCAATCTATCGGCACTTCCAGGTCCTATCATCTTTTCCGCGCATACTGCAAGCGATGCGATTGCAGCCAATGCGCCAAAGAATCCCAGCACCAGCGCATATAAGAGTGCGTAGTCATGAAATTTATTTTGGTAGGACCATGTGATGCTCCCGACGATCAGTTCGGAATATTTCTGCGAAACGTCCAACCGTAAATATGCAAATTTGGCAAGCCCTGCTCCCAATACGAATGCGGCGAGAAAGAAGCCCCAGAATCGCGCTGCAATTACAGTCGATACGTCTGCTCCCCAAGCCTGTACGGCGCCACGAATTCTGATCATCAAATTCATGATATTGCGTCAATCCTCAATACGGTCACTGGAGCCTCTTTCAAAATCGTGTAAATAAAAAGGCAATCCTGCGAGTCGCGAAATCGCCGTCAGCACCTGGAACGTCAACCCGATCGCCGCGCCCACCGAGACGTGCAGCAGCGAGGAGAACACCAGGTCGAATGCCGCCGTGCCGACGCCGAAGCCGCCCGCGAACCCGAAGGTGTTGCCGAAGATCGCCAGCGGAAACACCGCGAAGCCCTGCACGGCTGCGATCGAGAGCCCGAAGGCGACCGTGATGCACAACAGCGCCGCGCACCAGAACGCGTGGTTGGCCACCGACAGCGCCATCACCCAGACGAACTGCATCGGCTGCTCGCGCAGCGAATTGAAGCTGCCGATCACCTGCCGCAGCAGCGAGCCGCCGGGCAGGCGCAGCATCGTCCTGGCAAGCCACTCGTTGCGATAGAGCCGTCGCGAACCGAAGATGCGGAAGAAGGCCAGCGAGCCGACCGTGACCAGCGGAAGCAGCACCAGCAGCTTGCTGGCACCGGGAATCTGCTGCACGTAGTTCCATCCCGCGACGACCGCGATGCTCGACAGCAGGAAGAGCCCGATCAGCCCCAGGATGCGGTCGAACGCGACCGCCATCACGCCGCGCGTGCGCGATCCCTGGCCGACGTGCCTGACCACGTAGGCGCCCTTGACGATGTCGCCGCCGGAGTTGCTCGGCATTGCCAAGTCGAAGAACGAGCCGATCATGGTCCAGCGCAACGCGACCCTGAACGGCACCTCGATGCCCTGGTTGCGCAACACCAGCCAGAAGCGGCAGGAGACGATCAGGTAGGACGGCAGCATCAGCAGGAAGGCCAGCGCCAGCCAGGGCCAGCGTTCGCCCAGCTGCGCGAAGGCGCGCGGATCGATGCGGTTGAAGTAGGCGAGAGCGGCCAGCACCAACAGCGCCAGTAGCACGCGGAACCAGGTCGACTTCAGGACCGCCGCCAGGCCGCGACGTGCGGGCGGCGTCGGTGTCAGCGGGCCCGGCGCGGAAACGGGGGTCGGCTTCTTGTCAATCACGCCTGAAAAACTCGAACTTCAGGTACTTGAGCAGCCGCTTGCCGGTGGGCCAGATCTTGAAATGCGTCGTGCCGTAGGCGCGGCCGACCTCCGAGGTCGGAAACTCGGCTCGCGGAATGCGCAGCTTGTAGGCGCGCACGACCATCTCGATATCGATCGACAGCCCGTGGTCGAGCACCTTCATGCGGCTGAACGCGCTGCGCGACCAGCCCTTGAAACCGTGCAGCACGTCGCGCACCCAATAGCCATCGCGCTTCCAGATCGCGGCGGCGAGCGCCGAGAGCAGCCACACCGCCCACTTGCGCGGCCGCCACAGGCCGACGTCCTCCTCGTTGACCGAACCGGCGATCTGCCGGCTGGCCACGACCAGCCCGTTGCCCTGCGCGAACAGTGGCCGGAACTTCAGTACGTCGCCCACCGGCGTCGTCGCCTTGGGAAAGAAGACGACCACGTGGTCGCACGTGGAGACGTCGTTGGCATGGACATAGGCCGCGTTCAGGCCCTTCTTCGGCTGCACGTGGACCGGGATCCCCTGGGACTCGAGGTACGCGATCGTGCCGTCGGTGCTGCCGCCGTCGACGGCATAGATTTCGTCGAACTGGTCGCGAGGCAACTGGGGTACGTCGATCTGGCAGCCCTGGAGTTCGTTCCAGGTGACGAGGCAGAGCGAAATCCTCATGGCTGCGCACCGCCTGCGCTCGAGCGCGCGGCGAGCGATTTCGCCAGCACCAGGCCTTCGGCGACGGCCACGTCGGAGTTCATGTGCTCCCACCTGCCCCAGCGCCCCGCGCCGACGATGCCGTGGCGGCCGGCCCAGGCGCAGATGCTCTCGACCGCCTCCGGCTTGCCGAGCGTGTTGATCGGATAGGCGAATTCGTTGTGATGGCGCCAGGCGCCGTTTTCCAGCGGTTCCGAACGCGACGCGTTCGTCTCGCTCCAGTAGCCGCGCGAACCCGGGGCGAAATTCGCACGCAGCAGCAGTCGGTGATGCGCGATCGCCTCGCTCGGCTCGTAGATCCAGTGCGACGGGTTGTCCAGCGTCTCGGCGTGGTAGTCGACGTCGATGGGCGCATTCTTGAGCATCGCGATCTGGGCGGCGATCTCGGCCGGAATGCTGCAGAAATTCTCCCAGAGCGTCCACGGCACGGTGTTGACGATGGTGCGGGCCTGCCACTGGCCGTTGACGACGCGCCGGTCGAGATCGACGGATGAGACGGGCGTACCCAGCTTCAGGGAGTCGCCCAGCGCCTCGCCCATGCGCCGCCAGACTTCGCCGTAGCCGTGCGCCTTGGGATAGAGGAACACCCCGTGCGCCGGCAAGGCGCCGTAGGCGCTGCCTTCGAGGCAGCTGCGCAGCGTCTCGCGGAACGACACGTTGGGCAGCTTGTAGAGCCAGTAGGTGCCCAGCGCGTTCGGGTCCATCGACCAGATCTTGCGGTTGTACGGCAGCATGTAGTCCTCGGCGATGCGCGTGCCGAGCTTCCACTCGATCCAGTCGGCAAAGGCTTCGGGCATCGGCTCGTCGCGCACGCAGCCTGCCTGGGCGATGGACTCGAGGTAGTCGACCTGGGCGTCCTTGGGCAGCTGCCAGAGGTTCGCTTCGAGCGGATGGTCGACCTCGGTACCGCCGATGCGGATCTTCGAGACACGGGCGTAGGTGTCCCACTCGGATTCGGGCATGAAGCGGAACACGAAGTCGAGCACTTCCTTGCGTTTGACGTCGAGGAAGTGGCCGCCGCCGATGTCGAGCGGCGCGCCGTCGACCTGCTCGGAACGGCAGAGGCCGCCGGCCACGTCTTCCTTCTCGATCACCAGGATGTCTTCCCGGGCGATGCCGGCGTCGATGAGTGAGTGCGCGAGGGTGAGCCCTGTCGGACCGGCACCCAGGATGATGTATTCGTAGTTTTTCACTGTTAAAGATCGTCGGCATGCCGCCGGAAAGATGCGACGGGCACCGGCGTGCTGGTGGATTGCAGGCTGGATGTAACCAAAACCCTGAAGGATAAGCTTTGCGGCAACGGCTGGATCCAAAACGAGAGCGCAGGTATCGTTCGACGGGGTAGAAACTCGATTTCACAGACCAAGGAGAACAGGTTCATGCCGACCCCGGAACAAGACAACGCCAAGGACCGCATCAAGGACTCCGCCCAGCAGATCTGGCTCGCCGGCCTGGGCGCCTTCGCCAAGATGCAGGAGGAAGGCAGCAAGGCCTTCGAGGCACTGGTGAAGGACGGCGTCGGCATGCAGAAGAAG
>JAKONL010000631.1 GCA_022701965.1 Burkholderiaceae bacterium
TGGAGCCTGCTGGCCCTGATCTTCACGCTGGTCCTGCTCGTGATCATGCTGGCCGGTTCGCTGTGGGTGATGTATCACCTCAACACGAACATGATGCCCGGCATGATGGACCACGGGATGCACACGCCATCGTCTTGAGCGCCGCTCCGGCACGATCCGCGTCCGCAGCCATGTCCGCCGGACCGGATCGTCCGAACGACGCCGGCTCGCCGCGCGGCCGGTCCGTCGTGCTGCGCCTGTCGGCGGCGATCGTGGCACTCGCCGTGTTCGCCGGACTCATGGCGCTCGGCACGTGGCAGGTCGAGCGGCGGACCTGGAAACTGGCGCTCATCGAGCGCGTCGAACGCCAGTTGCGGGCTGCGCCCATCGATCCACCGGCGGCCAGCGATCCGAAGCGCGACGAATACCGTCGCGTCCGCCTGACCGGCACGTTCCTGGACGATCGCGAGACGCTGGTGCAGGCCAGCACCGAACTCGGCGGTGGTTTCTGGGTGTTGACGCCGCTGCGCCTCGCCGACGGCCGGCAGGTGCTGGTCAACCGGGGTTTCGTGCCGCCGGAGCGGCGCGATCGCACCGCGCGCGGTGAACGCGTGTCGACATCGGGTGAGAGGGGCGCCGTCACGCTCGTCGGCCTGTTGCGCCTGAGCGAGCCCGGCGGCGGATTCATGCGGCGCAACGATCCGGCCGCCGATCGCTGGCATTCGCGCGACGTCGCGGCCATCGCCCAGGCGCGTGGGCTGGGCGACGTGCTGCCTTATTTCGTCGATGCCGAGGCCACGTCCGCCGAGCGCGCCCAGCCGCAGCTGATGGCCGACGCCGACCGCATCTGGCCGGCGGCGGGGCTCACTGTCATCCGTTTCAACAACCATCATCTGGTCTATGCGCTGACGTGGTACGGGCTGGCGTTGATGGTGGCAGTGGCCGCCGGTTACGTCGGACGCGGATGGTGGCGGGAGCGCCGCGGCAGCGGTGGCGCCCGACCGGTCGCGATCGGCGACGATCCGGACCGGCCATGATCCGCTTGCCGTCGCTGCGTCGCCTGTCGCGGCGCGAGGCCAAGCTGCCGCGCGGCGGCCATGCGATCGAGTCGGCCGCCGGACTGCGCAACCTGGAGCAGCTCGTCCAGTTGCGCTGGATCGCCGCTTTCGGGCAGATCGTGACCATCGGCGTGGTGCACTTCGGCTTCGGCATCCGGCTGCCGCTGGACCAGATGACGATCGTGCTGGGCTGCCTGATCGTCTTCAATTTCCTGAGCCTGCAGCGCGCGCGGCTCGGACGCAAGGTCACCAACGGCGAGTTGTTCCTGAACATGCTGGTGGACCTCGGACTGCTCACGGCCCAGCTGTACCTGAGCGGCGGCACGACCAATCCCTTCGTCTTCCTCTATTTGTTGCAGGTCATCCTGGGCGCCGTGCTGCTCAAGGCCTGGTCGAGCGCGACGATGGCGGTGGTCACGATCCTGTGTCTGGCCGGACTGGCGATCTTCTCGGTGCCGCTGCCGCTGGCGCTCGATCACGACCAGGGCCTGTCCAGCCCCTACATCCAGGGGCTGCTGGCGTGTTTCGCACTGGACGCCGCGCTGCTGATCGTCTTCATCAGCCGCATCAACGGCAACCTGCGTTCGCGCGACGAGCGGCTCGCCGAGCTGCGCCAGCGCGCCGCCGAGGAGGAACTGGCCGTGCGCATGGGCCTGCTGGCCTCCGGTGCGGCGCACGAACTGGGCACGCCGCTGGCCACGCTGTCGGTCATCCTCGGCGACTGGCGGCGCATGCCCGAGTTCAAGGGCAATCCGGAGCTGCTGCAGGAGATCGGCGAGATGCAGGTGCAGCTGCAGCGTTGCAAGTCGATCGTCAGCGGCATCCTGCTGTCGGCCGGCGAGGCGCGCGGGGAATCCTCGGCCGCGACCACGGTGGCGGATTTCCTCGACGACGTGGCGCGCGAGTGGCGCGCCACGCGCCCGGTGGTGGCCTTCGACTACGCCAACCATTTCGGCGAGGACCTGTCGATGGTGTCCGACTCGGCCTTCAAGCAGACCATCTGCAACGTGCTGGACAACGCCCTGGAGGCCTCGCCCCGCTACGTGGCGCTCGAAGCGACGCGTGCGGGCGACACGCTGGTGATCACCGTCACCGACACCGGTCGCGGCTTCGCGCCGAAGATGCTGGCGCAGCTGGGCAAGCCCTACCAGTCGAGCAAGGGCCGGCCCGGGGGCGGCCTGGGCCTGTTCCTGGTCGTCAACGTGCTGCGCACGCTGGGCGGCAGCGTGACGGCCGCCAACCGGCCGGGCGGGATCGGTGCCATCGTGACGATGCGCCTGCCGCTGGCCGCGATCGCGCTCGACGACGAACTGGAGCGGCTCCTGGCCGCCGACAATCAGCAAGGACCTGCCGATGGCCGATGACGACATGCCCCCGCGCCACCTCCTGATCGTCGAGGACGACGCCGCCTTCGCGCGCATCCTCGGGCGCTCCTTCGAGCGTCGCGGCTACACGGTGAGCCTGGCCGACAGCTTCGACCAGGTCGCCGCGCTGCTGCAGCGCGAACCCGGGCCCGGTTACGCCGTGGTCGACCTCAAGCTCAATGGCGAGAGCTCCGGCCTGGCGTGCGTGCGGTTGCTCAACGCGCACGACCCCAACATGCTGATCGTGGTGCTGACGGGGTTCGCCAGCATCGCCACGGCGGTCGAGGCGATCAAGCTCGGCGCCTGCCACTACCTGGCCAAGCCGTCGAACACCGACGACATCGAAGCCGCCTTCGGCCGCGCCGAGGGCACCACCGAGGTCGAGCTCACCAACCGCGCCTCGTCGATCAAGACGCTCGAGTGGGAGCGCATCCACGAGGTGCTGGCCGAGACCGGCTTCAACATCTCCGAGACC
>JAKONL010000012.1 GCA_022701965.1 Burkholderiaceae bacterium
TCGACGATAACTAGAACTAACGATTTATTCGGCGGCGAATTGGAAATTCCGCCTGAATTGAATTTCGCGTTGACGACAAGCATTTCGCGCAATTGATATTGCAACGCAATAGTGGTTCAAGCAGTCGTCGGGCCGCGCCGAAACAGCAGGCACGGAGCTTCCGCAAGACGGTCGGCTCCTCCTTCCACCGGACGCACCCGACCCATGAAAAACCTCTCGACCCGCCAACTCCTCATCTGCACGTTCGTGGCCCTGGCCGCGCTGGTCCTGTTCGTCAGCCTCCTGGCGATGCGCTCCCTGAGCGCTTCCAACGACCGCTTCTCCGGCCACATCTACGGCGTGGCGGAACGCGAGAGCCTGATCTCCGACATCCGCGCCTCGGCCAACCGCCGGGCCATCGCCGTGCGCGACATGGCGCTCGTCGCCACGACCGCCGAGCGCGACACGGCAAAAGGCATCGCGGTGAGCTCGAACGACGAACTGCACGCCTCGATGCGCAAGCTGCGCGCGTCGCTCGACACCGACCACGACGTCTCCGAGCGCGAGCGCTCCCTGTTCGCCAAGCTCGAGAAGGTCGAGGGCCAGTACGAGCCCATCGCGCTGTCGATCGTCGAGCTGTCGGCCTCGGGCAAGGCCGACCTCGCCAGGGACAAGATCAACAACGCCTGCCGGCCGCTGCTCGCCGAACTGATGACCGTGATCCGCGACTACGTCGATGCGGACCGCAACCAGTCCCGCACCGACGTCGAGGCGTCGGCCGCGAGCTATGCGAACCAGCGCAATCTCCTGCTCGCGCTCAGCGGCTTCACGGTCTTCGCCGCCATCGGCCTGGGCCTGTACATCACCCGCAGGATCCTCGGCGCGCTGGGTGCCGAGCCGGCCGACCTGAGCATCGCGGCGCAGCACGTCGCCCAGGGCGACCTGCGCGAGATCGCCGGAGCCGCCCAGGCGGCGCCGGGCAGCGTGCTGGCCTCCATGGGCCAGATGCAGGGCCAGCTGCTGGCGCTGATCGGCAAGGTGCGGTCGTCGGCCGACAGCATCGCCGCGGCGAGCGCCGAGATCGCCCAGGGCAACAACGACCTGTCCAGCCGCACCGAATCCCAGGCCTCCGCGCTGGAGGAGACGGCCGCCTCGATGGAGGAACTCAATTCCACCGTCAAGCAGAACGCGCAGAACGCGATCGAGGCCAACCAGCTCGCCGACGGCGCGAGCACCGTGGCCCGGCGCGGCGGCGAAGTCGTGGTGCAGGTGGTCGAGACCATGAAGGGCATCAACGACAGCAGCCGCAAGATCGCCGACATCATCGGCGTGATCGACGGCATCGCCTTCCAGACCAACATCCTCGCGCTCAACGCGGCGGTGGAGGCGGCGCGCGCCGGCGAACAGGGCCGGGGCTTCGCGGTCGTGGCTTCCGAGGTGCGCAGCCTGGCGGGCCGCTCGGCGGACGCGGCCAAGGAGATCAAGTCGCTCATCGGCGCGAGCGTGGAGCGCGTGGAGCAGGGCTCGGCACTGGTCGACCGCGCCGGCGCCACGATGACCGAGGTGGTCGACGCCATCAAGCGCGTGGCCGACATCGTCGGCGAGATCAGCGCGGCGAGCTCGGAGCAGAGCATCGGCGTGGCGCAGGTGGGCGAGGCGGTCACGCAGCTCGACCAGGCCACCCAGCAGAACGCGGCGCTGGTCGAGGAGAGCGCGGCGGCGGCCGAGAGCATGCGCTTCCAGGCCGAGCAACTGGTGCAGGCGGTCGCCGCCTTCCAGACCTCGTCGAGCCCGGCGGGCGAACCGCAGGCCGCCGCGGCGCCGCGTCCGCCGCGCGCGTCCGCCGCGCCGGGCAAGTTCGCCCGCAAGGCCCCCGCCCCGATCGCGCGTGCCCCGGTACGCGGCCCGGCGCTCGCCCATGCGGGTGCGACGCCCTCGCGCGGCGGATCGGACGACTGGGAGTCGTTCTGAGCCGCCGCCCCTCCCCCTCCTTCAACGAGACCCCTTTCCTTCCATCATGAAAATCCTCATTGCAGACGACAGCCGCGCGATGCGCCAGGTGATCGCCCACATGCTGCGCGAAGCGGGCTTCCGCGGCCACCAGATCCTGGAGGCCAAGGACGGCGCCGACGCCCTCCGGGTGGTCGAGGCCGACGAGCCCGAACTCATCATCTCCGACTGGAACATGCCCGAGATGACCGGCATCGAGTTCCTGCAGAAGCTGCGCGAATCGGGCAACGAGACGCCCTTCGGCTTCGTCACCACGGAGGTCAGTCCGGCGATGCGCCAGATGGCCACGGCCAGCGGCGCGCGTTTCCTGATCGGCAAGCCGTTCACGAGCGACGACTTCCAGGACGCGCTCGGCGACATCGTCGACTGACCGCAGGAGAACCACCATGATCAAGATGCCCAGTGCATTCCAGGTGAGCGACTGCATCCGCAGGATCACGCGGCGCGAGACCTCGGCGAAGGTGCTCGCCCGGCCGTCGGCGGCCAAGCTGCTCTACGGCGGCACCTTCCACGGCGGCGACAAGGCCGTCAACGCGATGTGCGCGGCCGACCTCGCTTTCGCCGCCTACACCGGCGCCGCGCTGTCGCTGATTCCCGCCGAGGCGGCGCAGGACCGCGTCAAGGCCGGCGCGCTCGACGAGATGCTGGCGGAGAACTTCGCCGAAGTGCTGAACGTGCTCACGCGCATCTTCGTGGTGCCGGAGACCGAGCGCGTGGCGCTGCTCGAGGCGATCCTGCCGCCGCGGACCGTGCCTGCGACGCTGGAGAGCGGCGGCGCCCCGGCGACGGTGCTGCGCGCCGACTACGAAGTCGACATCCGCGGCTACGGCATCGGCCACCTCGCGCTGTGGGGATTGGGCTGATGCTCGCGACCCTGCCGCCGGCGGAGGCCGCGGTCGCGGCCGACGCGGGCGCGCTGGTGACTTTCTTCGGCCGGGCGACGCTGGGCCAGGTCGAGGGGTGGGCCGAGGAGCTCGGCCGCGCCGGCTCGCTGCTCGGCGACGCGATGGCGGTGCTGCGCCGGCATTTCGCCGCGGCGCTCGCGGCGACAGCGGAAGGCGCCGCCGCCGCCGAATGCCGTCGCCACCTGGATGCGGCCATGGTCGCGCTGCAGTGCGAGGACGCGCTGCTGCAGATGCTGCGCAGCCTTGAGCGGCGCACGCTGCAGACCGCCGATGCGCTGCGGCACGTGGTGTCGCTCGAGTGCGAGGCGTCGGCGTCGGTCACCGAGGACCGCTGCGGCCCGGTGGTGCCCGAGGAACTCGCGCAGCGGCTGCGCGCCGCCACCACCATGCTCGCCACCGGCATCGTGCGCGCCGGGCCGGTGATGCAGGAGAAGGCGGTCGCCGGCTCCTTCGACATGTTCTGAATTCCAGTTTTGCAAGAGTACGGTTCCCATGAATAAAACGATCCTCACCGTCGACGACTCGCCGTCCATCCGCCAGATGGTGGCGGCCACGCTGCGCTTCGGCGGCTACACCGTGGTGGAGGCGGTCGACGGCGTCGACGCGCTCGACCGCGCCAGGAAGCACGACGACGTCGCGCTGGTGCTGACCGACCAGAACATGCCCAACATGGACGGGCTGACGCTCACGCGCAACCTGCGCGCGGACCCGCAGTACGCCCGCACGCCGATCCTGATGCTGACGACCGAATCGAGCGCCGAGATGAAGGCCTCGGGCAAGGCCGCCGGCCTGACCGGGTGGATGGTCAAGCCCTTCGATCCGAAGACGCTGCTCGCCGTCATCGCCAAGGTGCTGAACTGAGCGGCCGCGGCCGCACGGAAAAGGAATGTCCATGGACATCGACATGAGCGAATTCCTCGGCATCTTCGTGGAAGAGGCCCGGGAGCACCTGCAGGAGATGGAGGCGATGCTGCTCGCGCTGCGCATCGACACCGTCACCACCGACGACCTGAACAAGATCTTCCGCGCCGCGCATTCCATCAAGGGCGGCTCGGCCACGTTCGGGCTCAACAGCGTCACCGAACTCGCGCATGTCCTTGAATCGCTGCTGGACAAGCTGCGCGAGCGGCGCTTGGACCTGACCACCGAGATGGTGGACGCGCTGCTGCGCAGCACCGACACGATCGGCGCGCAGATCAGCGAGCACGAAGGCCGCGGCTCGGTCGATCCGCAGGTCGTGGAGTCGCTGTGCGACTGCATCCGGCGGCTCACGGACGGCGAGACCGCCGCCGCGTCCGCGGCACCCGCGGCGAAGCCGGCGCCCGCTCCCGCACGGCCGGCCAAGGTCGCGGTCGAAGGCGTGGCCTTCGGCTTCTTCGACGACGACGACGAGCCCGCACCGGTCGCGGACCAGGCGCCACCGACGCCCGCACCGGCGCCCACATTGCCCGCCGCCGTCGCCCCGGCCATCGCCGCTCCCGCCGCAGCGCACGAATCGAGCTCGATCCGCGTGGGCGTCGAGAAGGTCGACCAGATCATCAACCTGGTCGGCGAGCTCGTCATCACGCAGGCGATGCTGGCGCAGTGCGTCGACTCCGACGATCCGCAGCGCCTGGAGAAGCTCAAGTTCGGCCTCGACCAGCTCGACCGCAACACGCGCGGGCTGCAGGAGGCCGCCATGGCGATCCGCATGATGCCGATCTCGGCGGTGTTCAACCGCTTTCCGCGCGTCGTGCGCGACGTGGCCGGCCGGCTCGGCAAGGAGGTCGACCTGAAGCTGGTGGGCGAAGGCACCGAGCTCGACAAGGGCCTGATCGAGCGCATCGTCGATCCGCTCACGCACCTGGTGCGCAACAGCCTCGACCACGGGCTGGAGGCGCCGGCCGAGCGCATCGCCTGCGGCAAGCCGGTCAAGGGCACGATCACGCTGCGCGCGAGCCACCAGGGCGGCAACATCGTGATTGAGGTGAGCGACGACGGCCGGGGCCTGGGCCGCGAGCGCATCCTCGCCAAGGCCCGGGAGCGCGGCATCCCGGTGGCCGACAACCCGAGCGACGCGGAGGTCTGGAACCTGATCTTCGAAGCCGGCTTCTCCACCGCCGACAAGGTCACCGACGTCTCCGGACGCGGCGTGGGCATGGACGTGGTGCGCAGCAACATCCACAGCCTGGGCGGCCGCGTCGAGATCCAGAGCGAGGCCGGCGCCGGCACGCGCATGACGGTGCGCCTGCCGCTCACGCTGGCGATCCTCGACGGCATGTCGGTGTCCTGCGGCGGCGAGACCTTCATCGTGCCGCTGGCCTTCATCGTCGAATCGCTGCGGCCGTCGCCCGGCGCGATCCTGACCATGGGCAGCCAGGGGCGCGTGCTGCAGATCCGCGGCAAGTACCTGCCGATGGTGACGCTGCACGAGCTGCTCGGCATGCCCGCGCCGCCGGGCGCCGGCGAGGACGGCATCCTGATCGTCATCGACACCGAGGAGATGCGCATGGCGCTGCTGGTCGACGCCCTGCTCGGCCAGCACCAGGTCGTCATCAAGAGCCTGGAGACCAACTACCGCAAGGTGCCGGGCATCTCCGGCGCCACCATCATGGGCGACGGCAGGGTCGCGCTCATCCTGGATGCCGCGGGCCTCGGCCGGCTGGCCTCCAGCCAGCGGCGCGAGCGCGAGCTGCCGGCCACCGTGCCCGCCGCGCCCTCGGCGTCCTTCCCAACCCGCGACATGCTGGAACTCGAACTCTCATGAACCACTCCCTCCACGAAGCGGAGCGCATCGCCGCGGTCTCGCAGACCGGCATGCTGACCTTCAAGCTCGGCGCCGAGCACTACGCCATCGACATCCTCAAGGTGCAGGAGATCCGCGGCTACGAGGCCGTCACCCGCATCGCCAACGCGCCGCCGGCGGTCAAGGGCGTGATCAACCTGCGCGGCAACATCGTGCCGATCATCGACATGCGCATCCGGTTCAACCTGCCGCAGTCGAGCTACGACGACTTCACGGTCGTGATCATCGTCAACGTCGGTGCGCGCGTGGTGGGCATGGTGGTGGACGGCGTCTCGGACGTGGTGAGCCTCGCGCCCGACCAGATCCAGCCCGGGCCGACCATGGCGGCCGTCAACCAGAGCTGCATCACCGGCCTGGGCACGCTCGACGACCGGATGCTCATCCTCCTCGACGTCCAGGCGCTGCTGGCCGACGTCGACTCCCCATGAGCCGCGGCGGCGAGGGCATGGCCGGCGAAGCCGCCGCGGAGCCGGGCCGGCGCGACTTCCAGTTCCGCCCGCGCGACTTCAAGCGCGTGCAGAGCCTGATCTACGCGCATGCCGGCATCTCCATCGCCGACACCAAGGAGGAGATGGTCTACAGCCGGCTGTCGCGCCGGCTGCGCGCGACCGAGCTGCCGACCTTCGAGGACTACCTGAGCTACCTCGAGACCGAAGGCAACGGAGACGAGTGGGAGCACTTCACCAACGCCCTCACCACCAACCTGACCTCGTTCTTCCGGGAGTCGCACCACTTCCCGATGCTCGTGCAGCATCTCGCGGGCCTCTCGCGCGAGCGGCCGCTGCGCATCTGGACGTGCGCGGCCTCGACCGGCGAGGAGCCCTACTCGATCGCCATGGCCGTCGCCGAGGCCTTCGAAACGCTCTCGCCGCCGGTGCAGATCCTCGCGACCGACATCGACACCAAGGTGCTGGCCACGGCCGCGGCCGGCGTGTACGACGCCAAGCGCGTGGCCGACCTGCCCACCGGGCACGTCCGGCGCTTCTTCCAGCGCGGCTCGGGCGGCAACGCCGGGCAGGTCCGCATCAAGCCGGAACTCGCGGCACTGGTGCGCTTCCGGCCGCTCAACCTGCTGACCAGCGAGTGGCGCACCCTGAAGCCGTTCGACGCGATCTTCTGCCGCAACGTGATGATCTACTTCGACAAGCCCACGCAATACACGGTGCTCAGGAAGCTCACCGACCTGATGGAGCCCGACGCGCTGTTCTTCGCCGGCCATTCGGAGAGCCTGCTGTTCGCCTCCGACCTGGTGCGGCTGCGCTCGCACACCGTGTACGAGCGCGCGTCCGCCGACAGGAGGACCGCATGAACCGCCAGCTGGTCCAGGCGCCGAGCACCAAGGTGTACTTCGACACCACGTTCCAGTCCCCGGCCGCGCGCATCCTGCCCGGGGAATACCACGTGACGCGCGACGACATGGTGATCGTCACCGTGCTGGGCTCGTGCGTCGCGGCCTGCCTGCGCGATCCGGAGAGCGGCATCGGCGGCATGAACCACTTCCTGCTGCCCGACACGGCCGGCAGCGTTGACGCCGACGGCGCATCGGCGCGCTACGGCAGCTACGCGATGGAAGTGCTGATCAACCAGCTGGTCAAGCTCAAGGCGCGGCGCAGCCGGCTCGAGGCCAAGGTCTTCGGCGGCGCCAACGTCATCCCCGGCATGCACCAGCTCAACATCGGCCACCGCAACGCCGACTTCGTGCTCGACTTCCTGAAGACCGAGCGCATCCCGGTGATCGCGAGCGACCTGGAGGACACCTGTCCGCGCAAGGTGGCCTACTTCCCGCGCACGGGCGTCGTGCGCATGAAGCGCCTGGTCGACGCGGGGTCGCAGAAGGTGATGCTGCGCGAGCAGCGCTACAAGGTCGAGGTCTCGCAGGCGCCCATCGCCGGCGAGGTCGAGCTGTTCGGATGAGGCGCCCATGATGAAGAAGATCCGCGTGCTGATCGTCGACGACTCGGCACTGATCCGGCAGGTGCTGTCGGCCATCGTCAACGCCCAGCCCGACATGGAGGTGGCCGCCACGGCCAACCATCCGGTCATGGCCCGCGACCTGCTGCGCACCGTCGAGGCCGACGTGATGACGCTGGACGTGGAGATGCCGCTGATGAACGGCATCGAGTTCCTGCGCCGGCTGATGGCCGCGCGCCCGATGCCGGTGGTGATGGTGTCGACGCTGACCGAGCGGGGCAGCGAGATGACGCTTCAGGCGCTCGAGCTCGGCGCGGTCGACTTCGTCTGCAAGCCGAAGTTCGGCGTCGCCGACGGGCTCCAGGGCTATGCGGAGGACATCTGCGCCAAGCTGCGCACGGCGGCCGCGGCGCGCATGCCGCGCCGCGCGCGCACCGCGGCCCCCGGCGCCACGGCGCAGGCCGCGCCCCGCGCGACCTTCGGTCCGTGCGGCGACCGGATCATCCTGATCGGCTCGTCGACTGGCGGCACGGAGGCGGTGCGGGAACTGCTGGCGCGCATGCCGGCGGATTCGCCGCCGATCATGGTCGCCCAGCACATGCCGGAGAACTTCACGCGCTCGTTCGCCCAGCGCCTGAACACCGTCACCCACTTCTCGGTCTGCGAGGCCGAGGACGGGCAGCCCGCGAGGCCCGGGCAGGTCTTCATCGCGCCGGGGCACTCCCACCTGGTGGTGCAGCGGCGCGCCGGGGGCTACGTGACCCGGCTGTCGAAGGCCGACCCGGTGAACCGCCACCGGCCGTCGGTCGACGTGCTGTTCCATTCGGCGGCGCACGTCGCGGGCGCCAGCGCCGTGGGCATCATCCTCACCGGCATGGGCAAGGACGGCGCGGCCGGCCTGCTGGCCATGCACCGGGCCGGCGCCCTGACGCTGGCGCAGGACGAACACAGCTGCGTCGTCTTCGGCATGCCGCGCGAGGCCATCGCCCTGGGCGGGGTCGACGAGGTGGCGCCGCTGCACGACATTCCCGAACGTCTCGCCGAGCGTCTGCACACCGCCCGCCGAAGTTGAATCAAAATGAACGGAATTCGACGAAACATGACAATGACCGACTCGATCCACGACGAGGACGCGACACACGATGCAGCCGGATGAATCGACCGGAGACGGCTCGCTGAGCGTGCTGCTCGGACGGCAACCGATCGTCGACCGTACGGGGGCGCTCGTCGCCTACGAGTTGCTCTACAGGCAGGGAGACATCAACGCCGCGGTCGTCACCGACGACCACGCAGCCACCGAGCAGGTGATCCTCAACGCGATCGCGCAGTTCGGCGTCGCCGGCGCCCTGGGTTCGCAGCGCGGCTACGTCAACATCGGGCGCGAGACGCTCGGCTCGGACAGCCTGATGCTGCTGGACCCGAAGCGCTTCACGCTGGAGATCCTGGAGAACGTCGTGATCGACGAGGAAGTCGAGCGCGAGTGCGTGCGGCTGCGGCGGGCGGGCTTCCAGCTGGCGCTGGACGACGTGATCTCGGTCGACCGGGTGCCGGCGCGGATCCTGGAACTGGTCGACGTCGTCAAGATCGACCTGCGCAGCGTGGTCATGGAGGATCTGCCGGCGCTGATCCGCGCCGCGCACGCGGCGGGATGCCTGGTGCTGGCCGAGAAGGTCGAGACCAAGGAAGAGCACCGGCAGATCCTGGCGCTCGGCGCGGACCTGTTCCAGGGCTATTTCTTCGCCCGGCCCGAGATCCTGAGCCAGAGCCAGGTCAGCGCGTCGCGCACCGCGCTGCTCAAGCTCAACAACGTGCTGGCGCGCGACCCGAGCCTCGCGGCCCTCGAACTGGAAGTGAAGCGCAATCCCGTGCTGCTCGCGCAGCTCATGAAGTTCGCCGGCTCGGCCGGTGCGGCGGGGCGCGGCGACATGACGGTCGCGCAGGCCATCTCGCGCGTGGGTACCAGGCAGCTGGCGCGGCTCGCCCAGCTGCTGCTGTTCGCCGATGGCGCGCTCCAACTGGAAGACGACCCGCTGCTGCAGATGGTCTATGCGCGGGCGCGGTTCATGGAGCGCATCGCCGCCGAGTTCCGCGCCGACGACGACGATCTGGCGGACGCGGCCTTCCAGACCGGCATCTTCTCGCTGATGCACGTGGTGACCGGGCAGACCAGCCAGCAGTTGCTGGGGCAGGTCGGAACGAGCGAGCGCATCAAGGCCGCCATCCTGTACTTCGAAGGCGAGCTCGGCGACCTGCTGACGGTCGCGGAACTGATGGAGGGTTTCCATGCGGAGGAGTCGGCACGGGCACTCGCGCGCTGCGGCATCGGCATGGGCCGGCTGACCGCGCTGTTCGCCGAATCGGCCGGTGAAAGCCTGAGCGGCTGAAAAGCCGCTCTTTTCCGGATTTTCGGCGTCGCCGAACTGGCGACACTGCTCCTTTTCCCGTCCCTGGAGATTCCGTGACTCTCGAAGCCGCAAGCGCCGCTGCAGGCGATTTGGCAGAAGCCGGGCGCCTGCGCGCACTCGACGCGCTGCAGGTTCTCGACACGCCGCCCGAGGCCGCGTTCGACGACCTGGCCTGGCTGGCTTCGCGCATGCTCGGGGCGCCGATCGGCCTGGTCAGCATCGTGGCGGACGAGCGGCTGTGGTTCAAGGCGCGCTGCGGCCTGGACCTCGACGGCACGCTGCGCGGCGAGGGCTTCTGCTCGACGGCCATCGCGCAGGACGAAGACGTCTTCGAGATTCCCGACACCCATGCCGACGGACGCTTCGCCGCCTACGCCTGCGTCACCGCGGCGCCGCACGTGCGTTTCTACGCGGGTGCGTTGCTGGTGGGCGCGGGCGGCCACCGGTTCGGGACGCTGTGCGTGCTCGACACGAAGCCGCGCCGGCTCGACGACGAACAGCGCGAGATGCTCCGTCGCCTTGCGCGACGCGTGAGCGACACGCTGGAGACACGTCGCCAGAACCTGATCGTGCAGAGCCGCGAACGCGCGGTCGCCGAACTGCTGGACATGCTTCCCGACGGCGTCGTGAGCTGCGATGCCGACGGCAACCTCAAGGAATTCAACGGCACCGCGCGCCGCTGGCACGGCGTGGACCCGCGCAGTTGCCCACCGACGGAATGGGCCGGGCACTTCGGTCTCTACGACCGCGAGGCGAAGACGCTGCTGCAGCCGCACCAGATACCGCTCCTGCGGGCCTGGAAGGGCGAGCGCGTGCGGGGCCAGACGATCGTCATCCGCGCCACCGACAGGCCGCCGCGCACGGTGAGCTGCAACGCGACGCCGCTGCTCGGCATGGACGGCCGCGTGCTGGGCGCCGTATGCACCATGCACGACGTGACGGCGCGCCACCGGCTGGCCCGCTTCATGGAGAAGATGGCGCTGACCGACAAGCTGACCGGCCTGCCCAACCGGACCGCCTGGTTCGCGGCCCTCGAGCGCATCGTGGCCGACTCGAGGACGCGCGGGCTGCCGCTGGCGATCATGTTCATCGACCTCGACGGCTTCAAGCAGGTCAACGACGTGTTCGGACACGCGGCGGGCGACGAGGTGCTGCGCCAGGTCGGCGAGCGGCTGCGCGCCAGCTGCCGCGCGGGCGATTTCATCGCCCGGCTCGCGGGCGACGAATTCGTGGTCTGCCTCGACCCGGAGGACGGCGCGGCCTTCGACCCGACGCCGGCCATGGAACGCATCCATCGGGCGATGACGCCGGGCATCCCGTGGGAAGGCCGCTCGATCGAGACCGGCTGCAGCATCGGCTTCGCGATGCAGCCGGGACCGGATTTCGACATCCAGCGCCTGATGGAGCGCGCCGACCAGGCGATGTACTCGGACAAGCGCGGCAGGTCGGCCGCGGGCGGCGGGCGCTAGCCCCCCTCGGGGGAAGCAGCGTACGCGGGCCGGATCGGCCCGCGGCCGCGACCTCAGTGGATCATCTGCATCCTGGCGTCGAACAGCTGGTCGAACTGCGACAGCCAGGGCTCGGCGAGCACCCGGATCTCGGCGTCGTGCCGGAGGATGCGCTGCATCACGCGCATCTTCTCGGCGCGGGCCTCGCGCGGCAGCTCCTCGGTGCGGGCCTTGAAGCGCAG
>JAKONL010000014.1 GCA_022701965.1 Burkholderiaceae bacterium
CGGCGCCGGATTCACCGGCCTGTCGGCGGCCATCGCCCTGGCGAAGAAGGGCGCGCGCGTCGCCGTGTTCGAGGCGGGGCTCGTCGGCAATGCGGCGTCGGGCCGCAACGGCGGCATGTGCAACAACGGCTTCGCGCAGGACTACCACGCGATGTCCGTGAAGCTCGGCGCCGAGCGCGCGCGCATGCTCTATCGCGCCTTCGATGCCGGCGTCGACAAGGTGGAATCGCTGATCGCGGAAGAAGGCATCGACTGCAGCTTTCGCCGCGTCGGAAAGCTGAAGCTCGCCGCCAAGCCCGAGCACTACGAGAAGCTGGCCCGCTCGCAGGCCCTTCTCGCGAAGGAATGCGATCCGGACACCCGCATGGTCACACGCGACGAATTGCGCGACGAGGTGGGGACGGACCGCTATTTCGGCGGGCTTCTCTTCCCCAGGAGCGCGGGCATGCACGTGGGCCGGTACGGGCACGGCCTCGCCGTGGCGGCGGCACGTCGAGGCGTGCGGATCCACGAGAACACGCCCGTCACGGGCCTGCGCCGCCTGCGGGGTGCGGCGCACGAGGTGAGCACGCCGGGCGGCACGGTTCGAGCGGCGCAGGTCCTGCTCGCGACCGGCACCTCCGCGGTCGGCCCGCTTGCCTGGTTCCGGCGCCGGATCATTCCGGTCGGGGCGTTCATCATCGTCACCGAACCGCTCTCCGTCGACGTGCTGGACCGGCTGACCCCGCGCCGCCGGATGACGACCGACACCAAGAATTTCGTCAACTATTTCCGCATCACACCTGACAACCGGATGCTGTTCGGCGGGCGCGCGCGCTTTGCGGCGTCGAATCCGAAGTCCGACATGAAAAGCGGCGCCGTGCTGCGGCGCTCCCTGGTCGGTCTTTTCCCGGAACTGGCCGCCACCCGGATCGACTACTGCTGGGGCGGGATGATCGACATGACCCGGGACCGGCTGCCGCGGGCAGGCGAACGCGATGGGCTCTTCTATTCGATGGGATACAGCGGCCACGGCACGCAGATGTCGACCTACATGGGTGCGGTCATGGCCGAAGTGATGGACGGCCGCGCGGACCTCAATCCCTGGCGCGACTTCGACTGGCCGTCGATCCCGGGCCACTTCGGAAAACCGTGGTTCCTGCCGGTCGTCGGCGCGTACTACCGATTCCAGGACCTGGTGCGCTGATCCGGTCTAGGCGAGCGCGATCGCCTCCACCTCGACCTTGAGTCCGTAGTGGAGCGCAGCCACGGGCACGATGGCACGGGCGGGCAGGGCGGTGCCCGCCCATGTCGCATACACCACGTTGAACGCCGGCCAGTGGTCGACGTCGTCGGTGTAGACCCGGACCTGAACCAGCTTTTCGATGTCGGTGCCTGCCGCGCGAAGCGCCTGCGCCACGTTGTCGAGCGTCTGGCGTGCCTGGTCTTCGAAGCTCGCGTCGGTCATGCGCGTACCGTCCGGGCGGATCGGCAACTGGCCGGAAACGAAGACCAGACCGGCCGCGCGGACGGCGTGGCTGTAGTGGCCGCCCGGACGGGCCAGCGACGGCACTTCGATGCGCTCGGCCATCGGACGGATTTCACCAGCCATGGAAACGCTCCCAGGTTTGCACGAGGCCGTCCTCGCCGAGGGCGTGGTACGACGGAAACTGCGCACCCGTGGCACACGCATGGTTGGGCAGAATGCGCAGCCTCGTGCCGATCGGGAATCTTGCGGCAATGTCCGGGTCGGGCGATCCCTCGCGGGAGAGGATGCCGTGTTCCTGGTTGGCCCCGCTGAGTACGTAGCCCGTCAGAACGTCGCCGTCGACCGTGCAGGCGAGCCCGTAGCCGAAATCGTGGCCCATGCGGGCCGTGCCGCGGTCTCGGCTCATCGCCATCCATCCGGCATCGACGATCGCCCAGCCCTTTTCGGGCTGGTGGCCGATGACCGTGGTGAGCACGCTGAGCGCGATGTCGTCGGTCGTGCAGACGCCGATGTTGTGCATCACGAGGTCGAACAGCACGTAGACGCCCGCGCGCAGTTCGGTCACGCCGTCGAGGTTCGCGGCTTCCAGCGCGGTCGGGGTCGAGCCGACGCTGACGACGTCGCAGGGCAAGCCGGCGTCGCGCAGTCGCTGCGCTGCGCGCACGCAGCCGGCGCGCTCGACTTCGGCCAGCGCGGCGAGCGCCGCTGGCGAGTCGAGCTCGTAGCTCGAGCCGGCGTGCGTGATCACGCCCAGAAGGTTCATGCCGCCGTCGTGCAGCGCGCGGCCGATGTCGATCAGGCGCGGCTCCTCGGGCCGCACGCCCGAACGATGGCCGTCGGTGTCGACCTCGATCAGCACGTCGTACGCTTCGCCGGAGCGCTTGCCGTGGTCCGCGATCGCGCGCGCGCCCTCGAGACTGTCGGTGATGATCTTCAGGTCGCAGCCGGCACGTCGCAGGCGCAGCGCATGGTCCAGCCTGTGCGGGGCCATCCCCACGGCATACAGGATGTCGCTGACGCCGTTCGCGAAGAATCGATCGGCTTCCTTGAGTGTGGAGACCGTGATGCCGCAGGCTCCGGCTTCGCGCTGGTTCTCGAAGACCTGGGCACACTTGGCCGTCTTCACGTGCGGACGCAAGCGTACGCCGAGCGCGTCGGCCTGCCGCTGCATGCGGAGAATGTTGCGCAGCATGCGCGATGTCTCGATCACGGCTGCCGGGGTGTCGAGGTCGGCCAGCGTGCGAGCGGGCCTGGTCCGAATGAGGGTGTCGCCGGTCATGGTTGTCCTCGCAAGGTTGAGTGGTGGCCCGTGACTCTAGACTCGATGGCGTCGTTCGTGGTTTACGTTGTCGTCATCTGTGTTTAAGCTGAGCTGAATGATCCAGATCGAAGACCTGCGACTCGCCGCGGCCCTGATGCAGCAGCCGTCCCTGAGCGCCGCCGCACGCGCGCTCAACGTCACGCCGCCGGCATTGTCGATGCGCCTGCGCAGGCTGGAGGCGACGCTCGGCGTGGCGCTGGCGTCCCGTACGGCGAGACGGCTGTCACTGACGGCAGAGGGAGAACGTTTCGGCAGGGAGGCCGGCGCGTTGCTCGGACAGATCGACGGACTGCGCGAGTCGGTCCGGCAGGCGGACGACCGTTTGACGGGTACGTTGCGGATCGCGGCGCCGTTCGGCTACGGGCGTGCGCGCCTGGCCCCTCTGCTCGCGCGCTTCGCGTTGCTCCACACGGGCTTGAAGATCCAGCTCGATCTCCGCGAGACGCCGTGGCCCGACCGGCACGACGCCGATGCCGTGATCCACATCGGCACGGTGAAGGACTCGTCGTGGGTCGCCCGGACGCTGCAGCTCAATGAACGCTGGCTGTGCGCGAGCCCCAGCTACCTGCGCGCCCGCGGAACGCCGTCCTCGCCACGCGACCTCTCCGACCACACATGCATCTGCATTCGTGAAAACGACGAGGACGTCACTCTCTGGCACCTGCGTCCGGGTACCGGAACGGAGACGCGACGCAGCGAGACCATCCGGATCCAGCCGTCATTCGTGACGAACGACGGTACGGTGGCACGACAGTGGGCTGAACAGGGCCTGGGTCTGGTGCTCCGGTCGGCATGGGATGCTGCGGAAGCCGTCGCTGCCGGTACGCTGGTTCGCGTGCTGCCCGACTGGCAGTTCGACAGCGCACCGGTTCTGCTGCTGGTGCCGAC
>JAKONL010000038.1 GCA_022701965.1 Burkholderiaceae bacterium
TCGAGGTCGGCGACCCCGGCCCCGGCGAGATCCGCATCCGCCACGAGGCCGTCGGCCTGAATTTCATCGACACCTACCAGCGCAGCGGGCTGTATCCGTTCGCGATGCCGCTGCAGCTCGGCATGGAAGCGTCGGGCGTCGTCGAGGCGGTGGGCGAGGGCGTCGTGCACCTGAAGGCCGGCGACCGCGCCGCCTACGCCAGCCCGCCGCCGGGCTCCTACTGCGAGGTGCGCGTGATGCCGGCCAAGTGCGTCTGCAGGCTGCCGGATTCGATCTCGTTCGAGACCGGCGCCGCGATGATGCTCAAGGGGCTGACCGCGCAGTACCTGCTCAAGAAGACGCTGCCGGTCGAAGGTCTCGCGCCGGGTGACTTCATCGTCTTCCACGCGGCCGCCGGCGGCGTCGGGCTGATCGCCTGCCAGTGGGCCCGGGCGCTCGGCCTGCAGCTGATCGGCACGGCCGGCTCGGATGCCAAGTGCGAGCTTGCCCTTGCCAACGGCGCCGCGCACGCCATCAACTACGCCACCGAGAACTTCGCCGAGCGCGTGAAGGAGATCACCGGCGGCAAGGGCGTGAAGGTGGTCTACGACTCGGTCGGCAAGGACACCTTCGAAGGCTCGATCGACTGCCTGCGGCCGTTCGGGCTGCTGGCCGTCTTCGGCAACGGCTCGGGTCCGGTGCCGCCGGTCAACCTCGGCCTGCTGGCGTCGAAGGGCTCGCTCTACGTGACGCGGCCGACGCTGTTCACCCACATGGCCACGCGCGAGGCGGTGCAGGCGATGGCCGACGACCTGTTTGCCGTCGTCGAGAGCGGCGCGGTGAAGATCCGGATCGACCAGCGCTACGCGCTCGACGACGTGCAGCAGGCGCATCGCGACCTCGAGTCGCGTAAGACCACCGGCTGCACGATCCTCACCCTGTAGCCGTGGCTGCCGCGACGACGGCGGCCTCTCGCGCCACGTCGCCGACCAGCCGCCACACCCGCTGCGCCAGTGGCGACGGCGCGCGGTTGCGGCGGTGCACCAGCATCACGCGCCGCTCCACGCGCGGCAGCAGCGGCAGGGCGACCAGCGCGCCCAGCCCGTCGGGCGGCACCGCCAGCAACGGCATCACGCTGATCCCGATTCCCGCCTCGACCATGCGGAACACCGTGGTCGGATGGCCGAGCTGCTGCGCGACCGTCGCCTGCACGCCGTGCTCGAGCAGGGCCTGATCGATGAGCCGCCGGCTGCCCGAGGAGTGGTCCAGCAACACCAGGGAACGCCCCTGCAGTGCCGGCCACGGCACGCTGCGCCGGCGCGCCAGCGCATCGCCCTTGGGCACCACCAGCACGAACGGCTCGCTGAGCACGGTCTCGACCGTGAGGTCGTCGCACGACGACGGCTCGATCACGACGCCGAAGTCGACCTCGCCACCGCGCACGCTGTCGAGTGCGTCCTGCTGCACGCGGTCGAGCAGCACCAGTTCGATGTCGGGCTCCCGCGCGGCGCAGGCGGCGATGCAGGCCGGCATCAGGTTGGCCGACAGCGTCGGGCTGCTGGCCACGCGCACCTTGCCGCGCCGCGCGCTGGCCAGGCCCTGCACGTCGAGCAGTGTCTGGTCGAGCTCGTCGAGCACGCGCGGGAGCCGGGCGGCGAGCGACTGGCCGGCCTCGGTCAGCACGACCTCGCGCGTCGTGCGGTCGAGCAGCTTGAGGCCGAGCTGCGATTCGAGCTCGAGGATCGAGCGGCTGACGGCCGGCTGCGTCAGTCCGACGGCGTGTCCGGCGCGGCTGAAGTTGCGCTCCTGGGCGGCGGCGAGGAACACGCGGAGCTGACGCAGGCTGACGTTCATGCGGTGGAATCATAAATCCATCAGATAAATCCATTTCTCTTTCAGCCGCGCATTCGTTCCAATCGCGGCATGGCCCGTTCACGTTTCCTCCCCGACAACTTCACCCTCGCGCTGGTCACCACAGTCGCGCTCGCCTCCGTGCTGCCCGCCTCCGGCATCACGGCGGTCTACTTCGGCTGGCTCACCACCTTCGCGATCGGCCTGCTGTTCTTCATGCACGGCGCCAAGCTGTCGAGCGAGGCGGTGCTCGCCGGCATCGGCCACTGGCGTCTGCACCTGCTGGTGTTCTCCTGCACCTTCCTGATGTTTCCGGTGCTGGGGCTGGTGCTCAGGCCGCTGCTGTCGCCGCTGGTGACGCCGGCGCTCTACACCGGCGTGCTCTATCTGTGCGTGCTGCCGGCCACGGTGCAGTCGGCCATCGCCTTCACGTCGCTGGCGCGCGGCAACATCCCGGCGGCCATCTGCAGCGCTTCGGCCTCGACGCTGCTGGGGGTGTTCGTGACACCGCTGCTCGTCGGCGTGGTCATGTCGACGAGTCCGGCGGCGTCGTCGTCGCTGGGGGCCATCGGCAAGATCCTGCTGCAGTTGATGGCGCCGTTCGTCGTCGGCCACCTGATGCGTCCGCTGATCGGCAAGTTCGTCAAGCGCCATGCCAAGGCGCTCACGATGGTCGACCGCAGCTCCGTGCTGCTGGTGGTCTACACGGCCTTCAGCGCGGCCGTGATCGAGGGACTGTGGAAGCAGGTGCCGCTGTCGGCGCTGGCGGGCCTGTTCGCCGTGCTGGCGATCCTGCTGGCGCTGGCCCTGGTCATCACGACCTTCAGCGCGCGCAAGCTGGGCTTCGACAAGGAGGACGAGATCACGATCGTGTTCTGCGGCTCGAAGAAGAGCCTGGCGAGCGGCATTCCGATGGCGCACGTGCTGTTCGCCGCACCGGCCGTCGGCGCGATCGTGCTGCCGCTGATGCTGTTCCACCAGATGCAGCTGATGGTTTGCGCGGTGCTGGCGCAGCGTTACGCGCGGCGGCCGCTGTTGGTCGAGGAAGAGAAGGCGCCGGTCGTCGCGAAGGCCGCCTGAGCCTTCCGGCGGGACTCAGCGCTCGTTGAGCGAGGCCAGCCGCGACTCGCGCAGCCGGCTCGGCGCGAGCGCACCGGCCGAATCCAGGATCGGGTAGGCGATCGAGCAGATGTGCGAGTTGATGCGCTTCAGGTCGCTGATCAGGTCGATGTGCAGCGAACTCGTCTCCA